>JAEUUB010000511.1 GCA_016787745.1 Cyclobacteriaceae bacterium | reverse complement strand
TTCGAAAAAGCCATTTGGTCCAGGGGGCTTTGAATTCTGTCCAATGCAAATCGCGATACATGCGCGTAAACTTCGGTGGTCTTGGGCGACTCATGCCCCAACAATACCTGTATATACCGGGTAGAGGTTCCAGATTCAAGCAAGTGCGTGGCAAAGGAATGTCGCAACATATGAAGCCGTACCTGTTTTTTAATGCCTGCTTTTTTAGCCGCGCGGTGAAATACTTGGCGTAAACTGCTTTCGCTGTATCGGTTACCATCCGAACCTTCAAATAACCAAAAGCCGGGATTGTACTTCTCCAGATATTCCCTCAACAACGGGTTAAGACTTTGCGCCATCACGCTTTGCCGGTCTCTTCGGCCTTTGCCACCCCGGATGAACACGGTGTTGCGGTTCATGTCCACATCGCCAATGCGAAGATTAAGTAACTCGCTTCTTCTTAACCCCGCTGCATAAACCAGCATCAGCATCATCCGGTGTTTAATGTTATCCAACGCTTCAAAAATCGCCATGATTTCTTGCTGGCTTAATACTTCCGGAAGCCTTCGTTCTTTAACGGGCCGTTCCAGATCGTACACCTTACGTTCTTGCATTAAAACTTTTTCGTAAAAAAATTTAATAGCATTGATGGATTGGTTCTGAACACTTCGGCTTAACTTTCTCTGTTCAATGAGGAATAACAAATAATTTTTTATTTCTATTTCAGTGAGGTCAAGCGGGTGGGTTTGTGTGTAGAACAACAAAAACTCCTTGAACATGTGTAGGTAGGTGCGCTGCGTATTGGTACTATAACCACGGAGTTTCAACTTCTGCTCCATCATGCGCAGCGCTTGATGCTGATCGTTATGCAACTCTCTGTGTGGCTTTGTAACTTCCTGGATAGCCTTTTTCTTGTCACCCTCTGCCGGTCCTGCAGTTCTGTTTTCAGATTCCCGCGTCTTGTTCTCAATTTTTTCTTTTAAGGCGGAGATATCCACCCATATTTTTCCCCTTAGAGTATCAATAATTTTTGCGACACCATTTTTTTGGTCCGGCACGTACCAGCATTTATGGGTGTTGCTGAATTTTACTTCTGGAATTTTTTTAACTTCTCTGATAACCTCCCAGTCTTTATCAAAGTAAATCCCCAGGCAATCGCTTTCGCGATGAAACAGTTTCTTAACGACAACCTGTTTTTGAATCATAGTAATCGTGTTAGCGGTGTACCTCAAAACTTTCTGCGGAAGCGCGCTTTAAATACTCTTCATAGTCAAACGGCACATCGCCACCGTCCAGCAGGCAACCATCGGGGATGGGCGGGTAAATCTCTTCGTAGGTTTTTACCATATTCATAAACACCCTTCGGTACACATGCGTGCGATTTATTTTATCCGGATGGTCGATGCCCCCCGCGCCAATCAATTCAACAAAACTCTCAACTGTATTTTTGTGGTAGTTGGCCACACGTACAGTTTTATCCTCAACAACAAGACCTTTCATAAAATAAGGATCTTGTGTAGCCACTCCGGTCGGGCAGGTGTTTTTGTTACACTCCAACGCCTGGATGCATCCCAATGCCATCATCATCGCGCGCGCGCTGCAACAAACATCGGCCCCCAGAGCCATGGCTCGTACCATATGAAAGCCGGTGAGAATATGACCCGAGGCGATTAGCTTCATTTCGCTGCGAATACCAAAACCCCGCAGGGCATCATCTACAAAAGCAAGCGCATCGAGCAAAGGCATGCCCACCGAATTGGTAAATTCGGGCGGTGCGGCCCCCGTACCGCCTTCACCCCCATCTACCGTTATAAAATCAGGATAAGTGTTGAGTTGCACCATGGCTTTGCAGATGGATAGAAATTCTGATTTACGACCCACGCACAACTTAAATCCAATGGGTTTTCCCCCGGATAACTCACGCAAGCGCTTAACAAACAAAATCAATTCGAGGGGTGTGCCAAACGCACTATGATACGGGGGTGAAAAAACGGTTGTGCCAGGCTCCACCAAACGGATGGCGGCAATCTCGAGTGTGTTTTTCTTTCCGGGTAAAATTCCACCATGCCCCGGCTTAGCCCCCTGACTGAGTTTTATCTCAATCATTTTTACATTTGGTTTGGTGGCGTTTATCGTAAAGGCCTCATCCGAAAAATTGCCGTCCTTTGTTCGTGCGCCAAAATAACCCGTACCAATTTGCCACACAATGTCGCCCCCGGGTTGAAGATGGTACGGACTCAACCCGCCTTCCCCGGTGTTATGCGCAAAGCCGCCCATTTTGGCCCCGCCATTTAAAGCGAGTACCGCGTTTTTACTTAAAGAACCAAAACTCATAGCGCTTACATTAAGCACACTCATATCGTATGGCTGCTTGCATTCTTTTCCGCCCATGCGCACCCGTGGGTTATGATCCATCTTATGAAAATCTTTAGGCACAATGGAGTGCGTTATCCATTCATACCCTTCGGCATACACATTCAATTGTGTACCAAAGGGAATGGTGTCGGTTTGTTTTTTTGCCCGCTGATAAATAACCGAGCGTTCA
>JAEUUB010000492.1 GCA_016787745.1 Cyclobacteriaceae bacterium | reverse complement strand
AGACGAAGCAATAGCTCATGCCAACCTTCCGCTGTCTGAACTGGATCCCGACCGTGTTGGGGTTATCTGGGGCTCAGGTATCGGAGGGTTGCTTACTTTTCAGGAAGAAGTAAAAAGCTATACAAAAGGGGATGGAACACCCCGCTTCAATCCTTTCTTCATTCCAAAAATGATTGCCGACATAGCGGCCGGACATATCTCTATTAAATACGGATTTCGCGGACCAAATTTTGTAACCGTATCCGCCTGTGCTTCCTCCACCAATGCTATTTATGATTCCTTTACCTATATCCGTTTGGGCAAGGCCGACATTATAGTTTCTGGCGGGTCAGAAGCGGCCGTTTGCGAAGCCGGGGTTGGCGGGTTTAATGCCATGAAGGCCCTGTCAGAAAGAAATGATTCTCCGGAGACTGCTTCCCGGCCTTATGACAAAGACCGCGATGGTTTTGTGTTAGGCGAAGGGGCAGGCGCTTTAATCCTTGAGGAGTATGAACATGCCAAAAAAAGAGGCGCAAAAATTTACGCAGAAGTAATTGGGGGCGGCCTTTCGGCAGATGCTTATCATATTACGGCTCCGCATCCGGAGGGCTTTGGCATTACGAAAGTAATGCAAAATGCTTTGAACGAAGCCGGCATAAAGCCCGAAGAAGTTGACTATATAAATACACACGGTACCTCAACTCCGCTTGGGGATATTGGTGAAATTAAAGCCATACAAAAAGTATTTGGCGATCAGGCATACAAAATGAATATCAGTTCAACCAAGTCAATGACAGGTCATTTGCTGGGTGCTGCAGGGGCCATTGAAGTAATTGCCTGTCTGCTTGCGCTGAATGAAGGAATTATCGCCCCTACCATTAATCATTTTACCGATGATGACGGCCTTGACTCACGGTTAAACCTTACGTTTAATAAGGCTCAGAAAAGAGATGTGAAAGTTGCATTAAGCAACACCTTTGGCTTTGGCGGCCACAATGCCTCTGTAATTCTGAAAAAAGTAGAGTAACGCACCGGTTGTGTGGAAATTACTCTCTTTATCTAAATCCAATTCAAAAGAAGATAAGAAACTAGTAACAGCAGTTAAAACCATTGCCGGTTTTACACCTTCCAATCTTGCACTGTATAGATTGGCCACCCTTCATAGTTCCCGCGCGAAAGAAAAGGACGGCTTTCGGGAATCGAATGAACGGCTTGAGTATCTCGGAGATGCCGTACTAGGTGCAGCCGTTGCCGATTATCTTTTCAAAAAATATCCATTCAAAGACGAAGGTTTCCTTACAGAAATCCGATCTCGCATCGTAAATCGCGAGTCGCTCAACCATCTGGCCCGCAGAATAGGGGTTGCCTCCATCATGCAGTTCGATCACAAAAACGCACAACTCAGGCAGGTAATTTTAGGAAATGCCCTCGAAGCCCTGGTGGGTGCCATCTACCTGGACAAGGGGTTTATCCGGACAAAGAAATTCGTAATCGACAAACTTATTCAACCGTATTTTGATTTAGAAGTAGTGGTAAATTCAAGTTCCAACCATAAAAGCAAAGTAATTGAATGGGCGCAACGGAATAGTAAAGAGATTCGCTTTGACGTAACCGATGTGAAAAAAGGAAAAAACAGCAAGGAGTTTACAGCACAAGTAATTATTGGCGATCAGCCGTATGGCCAGGGATTTGGGTATACCAAGAAGAAGGCCGAACAAGATGCTTCTGAAAAAACGTGTGTCATGCTGAATATCTAATTTCAATGAAGAGTTTAATGCGTATAGCTGGAGCAACCGTAAACCAAACCCCCCTGGATTGGAATGGCAATGTTTCAAACATTATCTCATCCATTGAAGACGCAAAAAAAGAAAATGTACAGATTCTGTGCTTTCCCGAATTAAGTTTATCTGGCTATGGATGCGAGGATCTTTTTCTAAGTGATTGGCTTAGTAGAAATGCCTGGCAACATCTTCAAAAAATTGTTCCAACCTGTACAAAAATAATTGCTTGCATCGGCTTACCGATCCGGTTTAATGATATTACCTATAACGGTGTATGTGTTATCCAAAATCAAAAGATTGTTGGTATCACATTAAAACAAAATCTGGCTCGGGATGGAGTTCACTACGAACCCCGTTGGTTCGATGCATGGCCTCCCGGAAAAGTCATTGAAATAAAAATCGGAGATCAATCCATTCAGATTGGGGATTTAATTTATGAAGCCCACGGCATTAAGTTTGGCTTTGAGATTTGTGAAGATGCCTGGCGAAAAGAGAAACGTCCCGGATATCGGTTGGCAGACCGGGGGGTTGATTTGATTCTGAACCCCAGTGCCAGTCATTTCGCTATGGGCAAAAGTGAGTCCCGTGAGCAAGAAGTGGTTATTGAAGGCTCTAAAAAATTCAACTGCGCCTATCTATTTGTAAATCTGCTGGGCAACGAAGCAGGACGAATGATCTATGATGGTGATATTATTTTCGGTCAAGAAGGCAAAATCATCAAAGTAGCGGAACGACTTGTTATCAAACCCTTTCACCTTCAATGGTGCGATATCGATTTTGAAAAATCGGAATCAACCAAAGTTCACCCCACCGCTGATACTAAAGAACGAAATGAAGAATTTGTGAGAGCAACTTCGCTGGCGCTTTTTGATTATTTAAGAAAAAGTAAAGCCCGGGGTTTTGCGCTAAGTCTTAGTGGCGGTGCTGATTCTTCCCTTTGTGCAGTACTGGTAGCCGAAATGACGCGCAGAGCTAGTCAGCAAATGGGTGCTGAAGAGTTTTGCAAAGCACTCAACATCCCGGTAACGGATAACCTAAAAGATCTTGTAGGTTCCCTGTTAACCTGTGCGTATCAGGGAACAAAAAATTCATCGAAAGAAACGTTAACGGCTGCCAAAGAGTTAGCAGGTTCCCTGGGCGCTAAATTTCATCAGTGGATAATTGATGAGGAGGTGACTTCTTATGAACAAAAAATTGAGGCGGCTCTTGGCAGAAAATTAAGTTGGGAAACAGATGATATAGCGAAACAAAACATTCAGGCACGCTCGCGCTCCCCCATCATCTGGATGTTGGCCAACATCCAGCAGGCTGTTTTGCTGACTACCTCCAACCGCAGCGAAGGCGATGTGGGATACGCTACCATGGATGGAGACACTAGCGGCAGTCTTGCCCCCATTGCTGGAATAGATAAACCTTTCATTTTACAATGGCTTCGATGGGCCGAGAAAGAGTTAGGATATTCGGGGCTTGCCTCAGTAAATAAACTGACGCCTACCGCTGAATTGCGGCCAACTGACCGTACCCAAACGGATGAAAAAGATTTAATGCCATACTCGATTTTGGTTGAGATCGAACAATTAGCTATCCGTGATCGAAAATCACCTGCAGAAGTATTCCACCAATTGAGCAATAAAACCTTAAAGCCTGAAATCGCACCTCAACAATTAAAAGAATACATAAAAAAATTCTTCAGGCTTTGGTCCGCCAATCAATGGAAAAGAGAACGGCTAGCCCCTTCCTTTCACCTGGATGACATTAATGTTGATCCTCGTAGCTGGTGTCGGTTTCCGATTTTATCGGGCGGTTTCAGGATCGAATTGCAGGAATTAGAGCAGCTATAAAGATGCCTTGAGCATTGGGCATTAGTCCTTATATTTGCCAATTAGCCCCAGCTTAAAGGGCTAATTTGATCTACTTTGCTATGATTAGTTACATTATTTGGAATGGAAGTCCGGAAATTTTCTCTATCGGAACCTTTGCCCTACGTTGGTATGGTTTATTGTTTGCCCTTGGCTTTCTTTTAAGTCAACAGGTTTTATACTATATCTATCGCAAAGAAGGTAAACCCGAAAAAGATGTTGATACATTAACCATTTATATGGTTGTGGCCACTATCCTGGGGGCACGGTTGGGGCATGTAATTTTTTATCAGCCCGAACTTTTTGTTACCGATCCGTTAAGCATTTTATTACCCTTTGAGTTTTCGCCTTTTAAATTCACGGGCCTTCAAGGCTTGGCAAGCCATGGGGGAGCATTTGGAATTTTGTTTGCCTTGTGGCTTTACAGTCGCAAAAAGAAACCAGGTCAAAATTATATCCAGGTGCTGGATCGAATTGTAATTGTGGTCGCCTTAACGGGTGCATTGATTCGTTTCGGCAATTTTTTCAATTCAGAAATTATTGGACTTCCCTCAAACAATCCATTAAGCGTTGTATTTATCAACCGGGTAACCGAGAGTATCAAAGATTCTAAAGGCGGGAACAATCCGGTGGAATACATTACGGTTGAAAAGGACAGAAGTTTGCCCGAGGGTTCCAAGGGCCGAGTACCTATAAATATTTATATAATCTTCAAAAATGGCACCAGTCAGCCCGATGCCGTTTCGTTTTTAGAATGGGATGTTAAACGCACTTTGCCTTTTTATACCGAGTTTGTAGATGAGCCCCCTTCTACGCCCCTTAATTACAAAATTGATGTTGATCCGAATGGAAGCCTGGGCGCGCGAATAAGCACTTTTGGAATTGCGCGCCATCCGGCACAGTTATACGAGTCTATTTCGTGCGTCATTTTATTCCTGATTCTCTTTATGATGTGGTTTAAGCATAAAGAGAATTTGCCCACCGGTAGAATTTTTGGCGTGTTTATGATTGTGTTATGGAGCTTACGATTTGCCTACGAATTTTTAAAAGAAAATCAGGTTTCCTTTGAAGATAAGCTTCCTCTGAATATGGGCCAGATTTTAAGCATTCCTCTGGTGATTGTTGGTATCCTCATTTTGATTTGGTCTTATCGGAATCAACCCAGTAAAACACTACCTTAATCAAATTGAATAAAGGGGAGACACCGGCATGTGGGCATTGATTATCAGTATTTTTAGTTTTACGTCTCAGCAAACGGCAGATACTGTAATCACAAGACAAACACCTGACTCGCTGGCGAACAGGATTGTTACTATTAATAGAGTTCTTATTATTGGAAACAAAATCACCCGTGAGGGAATTATCTCACGCGAACTCTCCCTAAAACCCGGAGATACCGTAGGAACTCACAAGATGCGGGAAATTCTTGGGAAGGATCAACAAAAAATTTACAATACGCGATTATTTAATTCAGTAACTGTAAAGTGGTTAGAGGTTACTGACAATAAAGTGGATTTATTAGTGGAAGTGAATGAGCGCTGGTACACTTTTCCGGTTCCCATCTTTGAGCTCTCTGATCGAAACTTTAATGAATGGTGGCAAAATTATAATCATGATTTAAGTCGGGTCAACTATGGGCTACGTTTGTACCAATACAATTTCAGAGGCAGGAATGAAACCTTGCGGTTCACGGCTCAGTTTGGATTTAGCAGACGTTTTGAGCTTAGTTATCGAATTCCTTATATCGATCGAAAGCAAAAGCATGGACTAATTTTCGACTTCCGATATAGTGAGCCTAAAAACATGGCTTATCAAACGGCCGAACATAAACTCGAATTCCTGGAAGGGAGAGAAACGCTAAGGACAAGTTTCGAATCAGCCATTACCTATACGTTCAGGAAATCGTTCTACACAACACATTCTTTTTCCCTCAGCTATCTCGATAATCACGTGAGCGACACCATCGTTACTCTAAATCCCAATTTTTATGGCAATGGAGCAGATCAGCAACAATTTGGAGCCTTCACGTATTCGTTCAACTCAGAACATAGAGACGTAGTTGCCTATCCGCTGGTTGGGTATCAGTTAACGGCTATTCTTCAAAAATCAGGATTAGGATTTGGCACCGATGTTAATCAATGGGAAATTAACTTAACCTACTCCCGGTACATGGATTTAAAGAGAAATTTTTTCCTTTCTAACTTTTCATCTGTATATCTCAGCACACCCTCCGATCAACCGTATTCTTTATTTAGCGCGTTGGGTTACCGAAGGCAATTGGTTAAAGGATATGAAGTGTATGTGATTGAAGGGCCCACCTTTCTCCTAAATAAAACCACCCTCCGTAAAAAGATATTTTCCCGAACGTGGAACATAGAGGAAATGCCTATGGAACAGTTTCGCTATTTTCCACTTACCATCTATTTTAAAAGTTATGTGGACTTAGGCTATGTTGAAAACTATCCTTACTACCAGGAACGAAATTTAAATACCCAATTATCAAATCACTTACTAGCGGGGATGGGCGCGGGCTTCGACATTGTAACTGCGTACGATGCCGTATTGAGGCTCGAGTACACTTTTACCCGCGACAAAACGCAAGGGTTTTTCTTTCACCTGAAAAAAGAATTCTAATACTTCTTGTATACCTTCCTCTTTCCGTTTACAAATTTATACCAGGTTCCGGTTGGAGCTCCTCCTTTATAAGAACCTATAAATTCCAATTCGCCTGTCGAAGAATAAAATTTCCATTCACCTTCTTCCAATCCATGGTGATATCCACCTTCCTGAATACGAATGCCCTGATCATTAAATAAAACAGTAGGTCCATGAGGCTGGCCGTGTTCATAATTAATAAAACGCTCTACCCTGCCATTTTGAAAAAAGTAAGTCCAGGTACCTTCGTACTCGCTTGCTTTGTATAAACCTTTTCTGTGAAGAGTTCCCTTTTTATGGTAATACCAAGCTGAATCTACCATACTGCCGCGCCTCCAGGTTTCCTGTCCCTGCAAAGTATCGTTCGGATAGAAATATAAAATGGTTCCATCCAACAAGCCCTGGGAATAGTGCTCAATGGCATTTCTACTTCCATTCGGATAGAAGTATTTCCATTCTCCGGACTTTTGCCCATCTGATAGACTTCCTGTAGCACGTATCTTGCCTGCAGGGTAGTGCTCTACCACGGGTTGTCCGTACATTTTATGCGAACCACCCATTACCAGAAGAATATAAAAAAAATAATGACGCAAAATTTTTATCTTGTTATACAAACCTTTTCCTGTGCCGCGATTTATCCCCTTAGTTGTCGTGTTGCTCGTAAAAATAGGAAATGCCCAGAGTATCTCCACACAGATGGGAGCCCGGGCAGAAGGTATGGGCTTTGCTTCATCAGGGGTAGCGGATGAATGGAGTCTGTTCAACAACATCGGCTCGCTGGGTGCCCTGGATCAAGCAAGTGTTGCCGCGGCATATGAACTTAAAGCTCAACGGATCGATGCCAATCGTCTGGCCTTTGCCTTTACCTCTCCCATTCGCTGGGGAGTTGCCTCTCTGGGAGCTTTCCGTTTCGGAGACGATCTCTACAACGAACAAATGATTTCCCTGGGGTTTGGGAATAGGTTGGGCATTGCCTCCCTGGGATTGAAAGCAAATTATATTCAATACCATGCGGACGGATTTGGAACGTATGGTGCTGTAAGTATTGATTTTGGCGGGCTCGCACAACTCACCGATCAACTTTCCATAGGCGCTTATATTACTAACCTGAATCAGGCCAAGGTAAACACATCTTATACTTCTGAAAATATTTCGACCCGATTAACAGCCGGCCTTACTTTTACACCAAACAAAAATTTGCTGATAACTACTGAAATTGATAAGGACATTCTTTATGAAGCAATTTGGCGCACAGGCATGGAGTATTCATTCAAAGAAAAGTTCTTAGTCAGAACCGGTTTTAATCTCAATCCTCAATCAGGTTTCTTTGGCCTAGGGGTTAAGCGAAAAAAGATCCGGGCCGACTATGCCGTCCAATTTAACTCGCTGCTGGGAGCCGGCCATCAGGCATCTGTAAGTTACTGGTTTGATCAACCCAAAGAGCGATGAAGCACTTACCATACATCCTGGCAGGTCTCCTCATTTCGATAATTACAACAGCACAAGACTATCCCCGAAAGGATATTGACCTGCAACGATTAGTGGATGAAATTCTTGCCGTTCAGGACGATGACTTTAACTATCAGGAGCTCTACGAAAATCTGGCTCAACTCCTAAGCAATCCGGTCAACTTGAATCTGATCACGAAAGAACAATTGCAAGCGCTCTTTTTTCTTACCGATGGACAAATTCAATCCTTGCTTACTTACCGTGAGGAAGCAGGTCCATTTCTATCTGTCTATGAGCTACAAAGTGTGCCCGGCATCGATCGTGCTGCAT
>JAEUUB010000429.1 GCA_016787745.1 Cyclobacteriaceae bacterium | reverse complement strand
GTTTTCCTCAATTGGTGATATTGTTTTGACCACGCCCGTGGTTCGGGTTTTAAAAACACAAGTAACAGATGCTGAGGTTCATTATGTTACCAAAGCCCGGTATCAAAGCATCCTGCAGTCAAATCCTTACATTGATAAGATGTTTTTACTCGAAGATGATTTATGGAAAGTAATTGGCCTGCTTCGAAAAGAGAAATATGATATCATTGTTGACTTGCATAACAATCTGCGAACCCGGATAATCAAAACTGCCTTAGGGATAAAATCAGTAACATTTAACAAACTGAATTTTGCGAAGTGGCTTCTGGTAAACTTTAAAATCAATCACTTACCGGCTCTCCATATTGTGGATCGCTATCTGGATTGTGTAAAACCTTTAGGGGTAAAAGCCGATGCTCTTGGATTGGACTATTTTATTCCTGAGAAAGATATAGTTCCATTAACCTGGCTTCCCGAAACCCATCACAAGGGATTTGTTGCCTATGCGATAGGCGCGCAACACAACACCAAAAAATTGCCGGTAGACAGGATGATTGAATTATGTGACAAAATAAATAAACCCATCGTACTGCTAGGTGGACCGGAAGATGCCGGGGTGGGTGAAGAAATTCAGAAATTTTTCGAAAAGCCAAATCTCAGTGAGTTTGAAGCGGGCCTGGCAGAACTTGGAAAAAAAGCAGTTGTCTATAATGCCTGCGGAAAATTTAATTTGAACCAGTCGGCAAGTCTGGTAAAACAAGCTACTCATGTATTTACACACGACACCGGTTTAATGCACATAGCCGCAGCGTTTAAAAAAGAAACATTTTCTATTTGGGGAAACACCATTCCTGAATTTGGAATGTATCCCTACCGAACCCGCTTTACGGTACTTGAAAATAAAAAATTGGATTGCAGACCTTGCTCAAAAATAGGCCACGCTCGTTGCCCGAAAGGGCACTTTAAGTGCATGAAGCAAATTGTGTTTGATTTTTATTTGCCGTAGATAATTTCAGTAGGCCCGCACCAATTTTCCATCCATATAGTTGATATACGAACGATTCACTACGCGCATGCCACCGGGGGTTGGGTAGTTTCCTGTAAAGTACCAGTCGCCCGCATGGCCGGGTATGGCTTTATGCAGGTTATCAATGGTTTGAAAGAGAACCTGCAAGTCTGCTTTCATTCCGGCAGGCCGCACAATGTCTGTTATTTTTTCCGAGATTTCTTCGTAGGTGAACTGATCATACAAACGCTTTACATAATTAATCGGGCTTGTTTCTTGTTCTGCCTGGCGACACTGTTCATATATCTCTCCTAATAAATAATCTTTTCCTTGTTCTTTAATGAGTTGTATGACCGCCCGGAAGGCAACAAATTCACCCATTTTGCTCATGTCAATACCGTAACAATCCGGAAAGCGAATTTGCGGAGCGGAGGATACAACCACTACTTTTTTAGGTTCCAACCGATCCAGCATTTTAAGGATGCTTTTTTCTAACGTGGTGCCACGTACGATCGAGTCGTCAATGACAACCAACGTATCTTTTCCCTTATTCACCACTTCATACGTGGTGTCGTAAACGTGAGCGACCATATCATCCCGATGCACATCATCCGTGATAAACGTGCGCAACTTTACATCTTTGATAACAATTTTTTCAATGCGCGGACGGAACGAAAGAATATCATCCAGCGAATCCACCGTGGGCTTGGCATCAATGATAATATCTTTTTGTTTGCTGATCAGGTAATCTTCAATGCCCGACATCATTCCCATAAAGGCTGTTTCGGCCGTGTTGGGGATGTATGAGAAGATCGTATTCTTTAAATCAAAATTGATGGCTTTCAGTACCTGAGGCACAAGTAACTTTCCAAGTTGCTTTCGCTCCTGATAGATTTCAGGATCGGTACCGCGTGAGAAATAAATTCGTTCGAAACTACACGATTTCTTTTCAAACTCTTTTAGGATTTCCTGTTGTTGAAACTCGCCATTTTTATTAATGATAAGGGCATGGCCGGGCCGTATTTCCTTGATCTGCGAATAATTTACATTGAAGGCTGTTTTGATGGCAGGTTTTTCAGAAGCCACCACTACCACTTCTTCATCGGCATAATAATAGGCCGGCCTGATGCCGGAAGGATCGCGCACAACAAACGAAGATCCCGAACCCGTTAGTCCCGCCATCGTGTAACCGCCATCAAAATCTTTGCACGCCCTTCGTAATACCCGGCCTAAGTCAAGTTCATTTTCTATAATGTCCGATACTTCCCTATTGCTATAATCGTCTTTATATTTTTCAAATAGATTTTGTACTTCCAAATCAAGGAAGTGACCAATTTTTTCCATCACCGTAACGGTGTCCACTTTGTCTTTCGGGTGTTGCCCCAGGTCTACCAGAACGTCAAAAAGCTCGTCCACATTGGTCATGTTAAAGTTCCCTGCCATAACCAGGTTTCGGCTTCGCCAGTTATTCTGGCGCAGAAAAGGATGCACGTTTTCTATGCTGTTGATGCCATGGGTACCATAGCGCAAATGCCCCAGCCACAGTTCGCCACTAAAAGCGACATTTTCTTTCAGCCAGTTTTCGTCTTTAAATTTTTCTTTTCCAGCTTTTTGAGCCTTGATATATTTCTTTCCTATTTTTTTAAACAGATGCGCAACAGGCTGACTTTTTACGGATCGGTAACGGCTAAAGAACCGATATCCCGGCTTTTGATCTATTTTAATGTTGGCTATTCCGGCACCATCCTGCCCACGATTATGCTGTTTTTCCATCAGGATGTACATCTTATTGATGGCGAATGTTGGGCCATACTTATCGATGTAATAGGAAAGAGGTTTACGCAAGCGAATGAGGGCTATGCCGCATTCATGAAGGATGGAATCACTCATAAATTTGAATTTTTCAGTTCGCCCGCTACTTACCGGCTTAAATCCGGCTTATAAGTAACAATTAAAGTACAAAGGTAATCCGATTAATCCATCCCATCAAACCGCCAGGCTGTAAGAAAAGATAGATTAGAGCTACAACCAAAAGGGCGTGTAAAAAATTTCTGGATGAAGAAGTTTTTAGAATTCCAACAGGTTCAATAGGTTCCTTCAGGAAAAGGAAATAGGGTATTTTAAGATAGAAAAATAGCGAAACGACCGTGTTCACCAGACCAATTATAAAAAGCCCCAGTAAAATCACATTTTTGGTTTCCTGATAGGTAGTCCAAAGGGAACTGAAAATCAAAAGCTTAGCTGTAAAGCCCGCGGTAGGAGGCAGCCCGGTTAGGGCGATCATACCAATTAAAATCACAAATGCAGGAAAGAATGAGAGCCTGCCTAATCCAGAAAATGTAGTTACCGAACGGATATCCATGAATTCTTCATATTGTGCAAGAGCTGAGAAAGCGAGGAAGTTCATCAGTAGAAAGATGATTGAATAGAAAAGCATAAAATGCAAGCCCTCCATACCTAGCACCGCAATCCCAATTAATAAAAAACCAGCCTGAGCCACCGATGAATACGCAAGCATACGCTTAGGATTTGTTTGCGCCAATGCAGATAAATTCCCGATCAGTATGGAGAGAATTGAAATACAGGCCATAATGGCTTGCCACGGAAATCCCGACTGCCCGAAAAGCTGAACCGCAAGTACAACTTTTACTAAAATGGCAATACCGGCAAGCTTTGGTACAATCGAAAGAAACGCAACAACCGGTGTGGGTGCGGATTCATATACATCCGGTGCCCATAAGTGAAAAGGGGCTGCACTAATTTTAAACAGAAATCCAACCAGGGTAAGCAGGGAAGCAATAAGTAAGAGTGGTGACTTAATTTCAATCAGCGCATTTAAAAATTGATCGGAAGAAAAGGTAAGGGTGCCACTTAATCCGTACATCAAAGACATGCCATAAATCATGCAGGCTGTAGCAATTGAGCCAAAAAGAAAATACTTCATGCTTCCCTCCGAACTTTTTTTATCGAAACCAAAGCCGGCCAGCATGTAAGAACTCAGAGAAACTAACTCAAGGGATAATAGAACCATCACAAAGTTCATGCTGCTTGCCAGTAAACAGGAACCAACTACAATAGCATCAAGCAATACTATAAATTCGGTAGTGGTGTCATTTTTCTTTTTTGTTGAGATGAGAATTGTTAAAAATCCTCCAACAAGAAAAAGTAGTTTGAAAAAGGCAGAGAAATCGTCCAGCCGCATCATGCCCTCAAAAAGGATTATAGGTTGTTGAGGCCAGGTTAGGATAATGAGGATGATTGCAATTAAATATGTAACCGCTGCGATTGCATAAAGAATTGGTTGCTTTTCTTTTTTGAGGAGTAATCCGAGTACCAGAGTTACAAGTAAGGATGCGATAAGGACCAGTTCAGGCAACAGATGAGTTACACTTTGAGAAATGGAAAGTAGTTGATCCTTCAGTTCCATGCGACTCAAGGCTTAATAAAATTTTCGAAAGAGACCCAGGTTTCGATAAATTTTGTGGAGAAGGGATTAATGTAATTAAGGAGGAGTTGGGGAAGTACGCCAAAGAGTATCGCTCCTATGGCAAGAGGCAACAGCATAATGTATTCTCTACGATTGATATCCGACAATTCTATAGATGAATTTTTCGCAGCATATTTTCCATAAAACATCCGTTGGATAGTCCACAGATAATATCCAGCGCTCAGCAGTAAGCCCAGCGTAGCGGTAATGGCCATCCAGGAGGGCACCAGTCCATTAATTTCCTGCGATCGAAAGGCTCCAAAAAAGATCATGACCTCACCCATAAAGCCAGCTAACCCGGGCAACCCCATCGAAGCAAAAAAAGCGATCAGTACAAAGCCGGTATACGATTTCATTTTACCTGCCAGTCCTGAATAATTTTCTATCAGGCGGTCGTTTGTTCGATCGTACAAAACACCGGCAAGGATGAATAGCATGGCTGAGATAATTCCGTGACTCACCATTTGATAAATTGCTCCGGTTATGCCTTCCACGGTAGCGGATGCGATCCCTAACAAAACAAAACCCATGTGCGATACGGATGAGTAGGCGATGAGTCTCTTCAAATCTTTTGATGCAAGCGCATTTAAGGCTCCGTAAATAATAGAGACAAGACCCATTAATCCAATAAGCCAACCAAAGTGTACAGCGCCATCCGGAAAAATAGGATACGCAAAACGCAACAATCCATACCCACCAAACTTTAGGAGTAATGCGGCCAGAATTACCGATATGGGGGTGGGTGCCTCAACGTGCGCATCCGGAAGCCATGTATGAAATGGTACAGCCGGCAGCTTGATCAGGAACCCAATTACAATTAAAAGGAAAGCCCAATGCCGAAGCGAAAATGACCCAAGTGAGTAAGTTGAATCAAGAGCTAAAGATGCGCCCCGAATCAAATTGCCTGTATCCTGCATGTGCAGGACATTAAATGTATGAACAAGTCGTTCCCCTGATTCCGGGGTTTTAACGGACAAGTACAGACCGATGATAACAACAAGAATAAATATAGAACCCAATAAGGTGTAGAGAAAAAATTTAATAGAAGCATATTCTCTTCTCGGTCCACCCCAGATTCCGATAAGGAAATACATGGGAAGCAACATGAATTCGAAGAATACATAAAAGAGTAGAAAGTCAAGCGCGCAAAAACTCCCAACAATGGCCGTGTTGAGAATTAGTAAGAGAATGAAATACCCTTTATGATTTTTATCAATTGTCCATGACGAAATGGTGGCGATAAGCAGGATGCATACCGAAAGCGCCACGAGTGGAAAACTTAAACCGTCCAGAGCGACAAAATATTCGGCTTGTAAATTTCCCCACGAACCCAACTCGATGGATATCCACGGAAGTTTTTCAATTAATTGATATCCTCCCTGGAAGGAGTAGCGATCAAAAACAAAAAAAAGTATAGCCACCTGAAGAATATTGGCAGCCAGTGTTAGCAGCCTGAAACTATGCGTAAGCCGTGCGGGTATAAATAATGCCAGCAGGGCTGTCAGCAGGGGTACGAAAATCAGGTAAGAAAGCAGATGCATCAGTATAAAATCCAAACTATAAAAATAACAAGCCCAGCCATGGCCCAAAGCAGGTAGGATTGAATTTTTCCGTTAACCACCGAGCGGGTGACCGCACCAAAACCCCGGGCACTATAAGAAACACCATTTACCACACCATCTATGAAGTGAGAATCTAGCCAGGACACCACGAAAGCAAAAGCAACCTGAAAGTACGTGACTCCATGTATGAATTTATCGATCCAATTTTTGTCGAACGATTGCAGAATTTTTGAGAAGGACAATGTCAACTGGATGAGATACTTATTAACATTGTCGAGAAACAATTGGGGCACAAAGGCAGGCTGAATTGAACCGGGTTGTTTTGTTCGAAACAAATAAAATCCAACCAGCAAGGCAACCAGGGTAATTAAAACAGACAAGATGGAGATTAACCCATGCGCGTTGTTGGTAATTGATAACACTAAGCTAATTAGGGATGTAAGTTGCCACGATTGGGGTGCAAGTAAAAAAGTTAGCGCGCCCATCGCGAGTACGATAACGGGCACGCGCATGATTAGGGGGACTTCTGCTAAATTATTCTCGTGCCTGGGATCACTAAAAAAAACAAACCATACTAATCGGAAAGTATAAAGGGACGTTATGAATATTGCCAGCCAGGCACCGGATAGAATCAACCACTTCCAGGAAGGTACGGAGCCGGCCCAAACTGTCATGTCTGTTAAAATTAATTCTTTAGATAAAAATCCTGTCGTGAGTGGCAAGCCCACCAAAGCTGCCGAACAAATAATGAAAGCTATAGATGTGACCGGCATTTTTTTATAAAGTCCACCCAGATTGCGAATATCCTGGACATCGAAATTATTGGATGCAAGGGGATGAGCCTGATGCATGGCGTGAATAACGGAACCTGCTCCTAAAAATAATCCAGCTTTAAAAAAGGCATGGTGCAACAGATGAAGAAAGCCGCCCTCGGCTGCCCCTGCGCCAATGGCCATAACCATAAAACCTAATTGCGAAATGGTAGAGAAGGCAAGAATTCTTTTAATGTCAAATTGAATCAGCGCCCCGGCAGCACCGATTACAGTAGTCAATGCACCTGCGATAGAAATTAACAAAAGGCAGTCCTCTGTAAATATAGGCTCAATCCGGATTAATAAGAATACACCGGCTGCTACCATAGTTGCCGCGTGTATCAGCGCGGATACAGGCGTGGGGCCTTCCATGGCATCTGGCAACCAATTGAAAAGTGGAAACTGAGCAGACTTAGCCAATACCCCCATGAAAATGCAAATACCGGCAACAGTTAGCTGTGATGAGTTGATTTGACCAAGCGATGTTATTTCCAGATTTTCGGCAAGCGACCAAAAAATCATGAGGCCAATAAGAAAGCCAAGATCGCCAACTTTGTTAACGATAAATGCTTTCGTTGCTGCCCGGGCCGCTTTCGGTTTTTCATGCCAATGGCCGATTAGGCGATATGAACTAAACCCAACAAGTTCCCAAAAGCAAAAAGTTTGTAACAAGTTGCTGCTCATAACCAATCCCAGCATGGCAAACGTGAAAAAGCCCAATTGACCAAAGTATCGAACAAGATCTTTGTCGTGGGTCATATAGCCAATGGAATAAATATGTACCAAGAGGGAAATCAAAGAAACTACTCCCATCATGCTAAGGGAAGTGCTATCTAACAGAAAGCCGATCGAGATGCTCTTAGCATTAAGGGTTAACCAATCGATTGCAAATGTTCTGTCAGTATTTAAATCCCCATTAAAAATTAGAATCACGGAAGTAAGGAAGGTGAGCCCCAGTAAGAAACTGCATACCAAGGGGGCAAGCCAGGCAACTCTATCTTTGATGAAAAAACTAACCCATGCCGATAGTAACGGCAAACTGA
>JAEUUB010000428.1 GCA_016787745.1 Cyclobacteriaceae bacterium | reverse complement strand
ATTGAAAATCAATTTCTTTGTCGATGCCATATTGAACAAGTGCCTTCATTTCTGAACCAAACAGAAATTTATCTTCATCAAACAGATAAAGCAGGGGCTTAATCCCATACCGATCCCTGGCTAAAAAGAACGTTTGCTCCTGCTTGTCATAAATACAGAAGGAAAAAAAACCATTAAGGCGATTCAAACAGTTTTCTTTTTCCAGAATAAAGAGATTTAGCAGTACCTCCGTATCCGATTCAGAAGTGAAGAGAACCCCTTCAGCTTCGAGTTCCGCTTTAAGTTCCCGGTAGTTGAAAATCTCTCCGTTAAAAACAATTCCATAGCGTTTGCTTTTATCCCACATGGGCTGGTTAGCAACAGCACGCGTATCAATAATGGAAAGTCTGCGATGACCCAGCGCAACAAATTCATCAAGGTAGATATCCTGAAAATCAGGACCTCGTTTCTCCAAGGCCATGGTGGCGGCCGTTACATGAATCATGTTAAACTTCCCAACCAGGTTAAAAGCAAATACACCCGTTATTCCACACACGCCTATAGAATGTTTTTACGATTAAAAAGATGATTCTTTTGATGCAAGTATGATTATCAAATCAATAAAATGGTAAAAAAAATGAGATTTCACGTACCTTTTTTAATGATTTATGACCTTATTAAAGAGTTACTTATTCTAGATTTACCGTAATTAACGCAAAAGTTAAACATATGAAATCAAAAATCTACTGGATTGCTTTCTCATTTTTTATTCTGGCTGGAGCGCAAGCAAAGGCTCAGATTCACCTGGGTGCTACTACCGCATATAATGCGACTTTTGTTTTAGATAAGGGGCTGAGTGAAGATCCTCGGTATTCTTCAACCTATACGTATAACTGGGCTCCGGTTGGATTTAGTTTTGGTATGGACTTTGGCCATAAGTTTGGTCTGCAATTGGAGTCCATCATTTCAAAGCAAGGTCAGATCTACGATGTAATTAATACCGCAAAGGAAATAGCCGGCACCAGAAAAATCGATGTTCAGTACGTTAATATTCCTTTGTTGATGAAGTTTATGGGTGGGGGTAGCGGAAGCGTACGAGGCAACTTTAATTTTGGACCTCAGCTTGGAATCATGAGCAGCGGAATTGAAACCCTTACCACCAGTGCCGGTAATTACGAAATTCCGGAGGATGTGGATTTTGCTACGATTAAAGATGACTACCCTTCAGCCATCGATAATGGAAATGGCACATATAATCTTCCAAACGATGTACCCACCACTACATTGCTCGATAAAAAATTAGATGATTTTAAAAATACAGAGTTTCAATTGGCTGCGGCCTTTGGTCTTGACATTGATTTGTCCAAGCATTTGTTTCTTACCACCCAGGTAAGGGCCAACTACAGTTTTACCGATATGCGCAATGAGGATATTATCAACTTATTAAAAAGCGGTAATGTGTCTGAAATATTTGGTGGTCGCGCTAATTTTTTAGTAGGGGTACAAGTAGGCTTACATTATTACTTTGGTACCCTTCGTTCATTCAAATAAAATCTTCTTGCTTAAAAAGAGAAAGCGACTTGTATCAAAGTCGAATAAGATTGAAATGTCATTCCAGCCTTGAGCCGGAATCCTATCATCCATTTAAAAACGGGATCGCGGGGTCGGTGCCTGCCTTTGCCGAAGCGCCTGCCCGCACGAAGTTATACGCAGGCGGGGCTACGCGCAGGCAGGCCCGCAATGAACAGATGACTTTTGATACAGCCTCTTTTATTGGGATTACAACTCAATCAAAAAATTTTCCCAGGATTGAGAATTCCATTTGGATCAAAGACTTTTTTAATACCGCGCATTAAGTTGAGATTTATCTCACTCATAGCAATCGGCATATAAGGTCGCTTGGCTATCCCAATGCCATGTTCTCCGGAAAGCGTGCCGCCCAGGCTG
>JAEUUB010000406.1 GCA_016787745.1 Cyclobacteriaceae bacterium | reverse complement strand
ATGTTGAATTTAGTGTTGCACTCTTTGCTGAAGATTTGATTGGTTTCATGGACGCTCTTCAAATAGAAAAAGCTATAATCGTTGGATTATCCATGGGCGGGTATATTGTCATGAACGCCATTCAAAAGTATGCGAATCGCTTTGCAGGCCTGGTGCTTTGTGACACACAGTGCGTTGTCGATTCACCGGAAGGGAAGGAAAAACGAAAAAAAACGATCGGATTTATTGAGCGCAACGGACTTGAAGTCTATGCCGAGGAGTCCTTAAAGAATCTTTTCGCTCCCACTTCTTTTGATACGAGGCAGCAAGCCGTTTCTTTTATTCGCAAAACCATTTTAAGCACTTCCGTTTCCACTATTTGTTATACCCTTCAAGCTTTGGCCGATAGAAGTGAAACATGCACGGTGCTTCCACAGATAACCTTTCCTGTACTAATAGTGGTGGGGGCTGAGGATAAAATTACATCCCCCGAAGCCGCGCGGAAGATGCAAGCACTAATTGCGGGAGGTGAACTGGTTATTATACCCGAGGCGGGGCATCTTACCAATCTTGAAAACGCAGCTCATTTTAATTTATTTCTGAGAGATTTTCTCGGTAAGAACTTTAAATGACTTAGAACTTTGCGTTTTTATACTCCCGCATCATTTCGCCAAAGCTTTGCTTCTTACCAAAAGCGGTTAAACAAACTACAATACGTTTGGTTTTTGTTTGTAGGGTTTTAGCACTATCCACCCATTTACTATAATAGTTTTGGTGCGACTTTGGGAGCGATGTAAAAAAATCCATGGCTATGTGATCCTCTTTTAAGCACTTCATTAGGTCAGCGGAAATTTCAAGTTTGCGATCATCTACCTCCAGGGTTACCTTTATCTTATCGCCTAATTTTTTTCCGGTGGCTTTGCGCATAGCCGCGTTGAAAGGTAAAATAAACTTTCCCTCACCCATGGGGAGCAAGGCCGTTTTTTGGAAGTTGTAAGAATCAATAGAGCCTTTCACCCGAAAAGAAACTTTACAATTGGGTTTAAGTTGATTGGCTTGTCTGGTAGAAATCTCTAAGTATGTCCAACCGGTTTTTTCGTTTTGTTTATCAAATTTGTAAAGCGTGGTTGTAAACTGAATCATGATTACAAAAATAAGTTCGTCCTTCGCTCTTTGAATTAATTCTTCAATACGGTGATGGACTTACGCTCGTCCAGCCTCCATCAACAATTAAAGTTTGGCCTGTAATGTGTCCTGCTTCCGCTGAGACAAGGAACAGCGCTGTACTGGCAATGTCCTGTATGGAGGCAGGCTTGCCTATAGGAGTTATACGCGACCATGTTTTTTCATAGTCGGGATCGCTTTTTGTACGTTCGGTACTCGTAGCACCAGGAGCAATTGCATTGATTGTTATTTTATAGGGAGATAACTCAAGCACAAGATTTTTGGCCAGCATCTCAAGTGCGGCTTTACTCATGCCATACGCAGCTAAATTCTTATGTGCCTGATGACCCGTAACGGAAGACATAAATAAAATCCGGCCTCCGGTACCTTGCTC
The DNA here is from genome assembly GCA_016787745.1 of Cyclobacteriaceae bacterium. Taxonomy (GTDB): domain Bacteria; phylum Bacteroidota; class Bacteroidia; order Cytophagales; family Cyclobacteriaceae; genus ELB16-189. Next base: position 6,157 of record JAEUUB010000406.1, on the reverse strand, counting down.
TTTCATTTGACGGGCGGCAAATTGAGCTAAAAAGAAACTGCCGCCCAGATTTACTTTCATTACATGGTAAAAGTCTTCAGGTTTGTATTCCAAAAAATCACCAAAGAGTGTAATACCGGCATTGGCAATCACAATATCCACGCTGCCAAAATTGTGGGTTGCGGCATCAATCAATGAGTGAATAAAATCTATATCAGAACAATCTCCCGTCACAGGTATGCAAACCCCATTTTCTTTTTGGATGAGACGTCCCCCCTCTTCTGCGAGAGACAACTCGATATCATTTAAGATAACGTTTGCTCCATGAGAAGCTAACTGCCTGCAGATTTCAAGGCCAATACCTTGACCTGCCCCTGTAACAATCGCTGTTTTGTTTAAAAATTTTTTCATCATTTCTGATTTGCAAATGACGAGTTTCGAATTTGATTTTCTAATTCATGTCACGTTATTCAAAATTCTTCCTTCCTTAATGGGAGTCTCTTGAAACTTCACTACCCGATCCGCCTGTCAGATAATCCATATCCGCCCCATGACTCGCTTGTTGCACATGCTCCTGATATAACTTCACATACCCCCGATCATACTTTTTGTGTATGGGTTGCCAATTTTTCTTTCTTTTTGTAAGCTCGGAATCAGAGACTTCAAGAGTCAGCGATCGATTTGCAACGTCAAGATGAATCGTGTCACCCGTCTCAATCAGAGCAAAATTTCCACCCAAAGCTGCTTCGGGGGAAGCGTGTAAGATTACCGTACCAAACCCGGTTCCACTCATGCGGCCGTCTGAAATTCGAACCATATCGGTAATACCCCTGGCTAATAATTTTTTAGGCAGCGCCATATTGCCTACCTCAGGCATACCCGGATATCCAATTGGCCCCACATTTTTTAAGACAAGAATATTGTTTTCATCTACTTCCAAAGCCTCGCTATCAATTCGACTTTTGTAATCATCAATGTCATTAAAAACAATTGCTTTTCCTGTATGCTTTAACAAGTGTGGGCTTGCCGCGGAAGGTTTTATTACGGCACCATTTTCACTAACATTTCCCTTTAATATGGCTACTCCAGAGAGTGGGTTGAAAGGTTTATCAGCCGTTGCAATTATTTCGCGATTATAGCATTCAGCCGTAGCGTAATTCTCTTTTACTGATTTTCCATTCACGGTTATCGCATCTTTGTGAAGAAATTGATCGAGTTCTTTCATTACAGCGGGTAGCCCCCCAGCATAATAGAGATCCTCCATAAAATATTTTCCTGAGGGTTGCAGGTTTGCAATGAAAGGTATATGGGCCGATAACGTATCGAAATCATTCAGTTTTAAGTCAACACCAATCCTTCCGGCAATAGCCAGCAAGTGAATAATAAAATTTGTGGAGCCGCCTATCGCTGCATTGGTAATTATAGCATTCTCAAAAGCCTTTCGGGTTAAAATATCGGATATACGGAGATTCTCTTTCACCATTTCAACTATACGGATGCCCGACATCTGCGCCAACACTTTTCGTCTCGAGTCGGCCGCGGGAATGGCAGCATTCCCCGGAAGGGAAAGCCCTAGCGACTCAACCATACAGGCCATTGTGGAGGCTGTACCCATAACCGCGCAGTGCCCCCGACTTCGACACATACACTCTTCGGCCACGGTTAATTGTTCCTGGCTCATCGCGCCACTGCGCACCGCATCGTTAAATCGCCATACATCGCTGGTGCTGATGTCGCGCCCCTGATATTTTCCGGTAAGCATGGGTCCTCCCGAAACAACCAGGCTTGGTATGTTCACACTACAAGCACCCATCACCAGGGAGGGCGTTGTTTTATCGCAGCCACAAAGTAGCACCACGCCATCCAGCGGATTGGCACGAATAGATTCCTCCACATCCATGCTGGCAAGATTGCGATACAACATAGCGGTGGGTTTAATCAGCGTTTCGCCCAGCGACATGACTGGAAACTCCACCGGAAATCCGCCCGCTTCGGAAATGCCGCGCTTGACGGATTCAGCCAACTCCCGAAAATGTGCATTGCAGGGTGTTAACTCTGACCACGTGTTGCAAATACCAATTACGGGCTTATCGCGAAATTCATAATCGGGAATACCCTGGTTCTTCATCCAGGCCCGGTAGATGAATCCATCCTTTCCGGTTTTACCAAACCATCCCTGACTGCGAAGTTTGTTCTTCATAGAACTAAATTAGGTTTATAAAGATGGTTAAAATCTTTATATCAAAATATGATCTGGCTTGGATGATTTACGCGCTGTTATCAGATTCCGGAAAGGGCCAGTAAACGCAAGGATTCAATTTGAAAAATCAAATGGTTTTCATCAATTCGCTTCGGTATTCGCTTAGGATTCGGGCTTTGGATAAAAACCCTTGATAGATTTTATCTTTTACGACCGGCAAATTCCACTGGCGGGTTTCATCAAATTTTTTAAGGATATCATGAAGGGTATCATCAAAATCAACTGCATGAGCCGGAACCATTAAATCCTTCACGAGTGTTTTGTCATATATTTTTGTATTAAAGATTAGTTCCCGGATGTTATCGAGATGAACTACCCCCACCAATTCGTTTTCTTTATTGACCACTGGAAAGGTATTTCGTTTAGAGATAGAGATTACCCGTACCAGCAATCGCAAGGTGTCTTCGGGACGTACGCTTGAAAAGTTATTTTCCAGCAACTCTTTTAAATAGAGTTTGCTCAAGAGATATTGATCCCGGTCGTCCACATTAACATTTAGTAGCCGCGAAAGTTTTCTTCCTTCCATTGAAAGTGGTTCGAAGTACCGGGCAACCGTAACACTTAATGCAGCCACAATCATCAAAGGAATAATCAACGCATATCCTCCGGTAATCTCGGCAATAAGGAATATGGCGCATAAGGGAGCATAGAAAACACCACTGAGAATACCGGCCATAGCCACAAGGGTAAAATTTGTTTCCGGAATGTAGGCCAGGCCAGTCAGGTTGACGAGCCGGGCAAACGTGAAACCCAGGTAAGCGCCAACAAACAGCGAGGGCCCGAAGTTTCCGCCATTTCCCCCGCTGCCTAAGGTTATGGCCGCGGCAATTACTTTTACAAAAACAAGCGCGCCCAGAAAAATCAGAAGAGTGTAATCATTTTGAAGAAACTGACTAAGCACACTTGTTTTTGTTATTTCAGAAGTTTGAAGGTTAGCAAGCATCTTAATGCTTTCATATCCTTCACCAAACAAGGGTGGAAAAACAATCAAGAGAATAGAAAGTAACAATCCCCCTACAATAATTTTTTTGCCAGGACTATTGATTTTGGCAAAACGCTCTTCGATGTTTTCTGATATTTTCGCATAGGAGAGAGATACGAAACCGGCTACGAATCCTAAAGCAATGTAGAAGGGTACATTGTGATAGTTGAAAGGTTGTTGTAAGGAAAAGGAAAGAATAATCCCTTCGGCAAGAATAATTTTCGATAGCAATGCACCCGAGGCTGCGGCAATAATTATCGGAATAAAGGCAGCCACAGTAACATCGCTTAGCAAAACCTCAATAGCAAATAGTACCCCGGCCACAGGAGAATTAAAAGCTGCAGCAATTCCAGCAGCAGCGCCACACGCTAACAATACCGTACGATCTTTATACGAGAGATGAAAGAAATTTCCATAATTGGAACCTACCGATGCTCCCGTGCTAACCATGGGAGACTCGAGTCCCAAAGAACCACCAAAGCCAACCGTGAGTGCACTGGTAACTACGTGCGAGTAGATTTGATTACCCGGAAGTTTACTGGACTGGCGTGCAATGGCATACCCGATGGCAGCGCTCCCTTTTTTGAATTGATCTTTCAAACCAAAATGGATGTAGATAACAGTGAGTGTAATACCCACGATAGGAAAGAGCGTGAAAAGGAAAAACTGCTCGTAGCTGGTTGAATAATAAGTTACCCATTCGCCAATGCTGTGTACACAAAATTTTAAGATGATTGCTGCAAGGGCCGACAGTATACCCACCACAATACACGACAGAATAAAAAATTGCCTGGGCGAAAGCTTATTCTTGGCGAAGAATATGATTTGTTTGGATAATCGACTAACTATTTTAAGCATCCGGTTTTTACAGATTCAATCTCACAATATTACTCACCCTATTGCGAAATTCCCCGTTAAATCCGGTGAAAGGAGCCATTTTGTTTGTAATGTTGTTGCAACCATTATTGACATGATAATTATGGCCTTGGAGGACGAAATCAAACAAGAAAAATTTAGCAGTGAATATCAGAAGGCTTCTATCAACTTATTATACACTGGAAGTTGGCTCTATAATATAAATGCGGCTCACCTGAAACAGTTTGGGATTACACCAGAACAATTTAATGTGTTGCGCATCTTGCGAGGCAGTTTTCCCAAACCCATGATGTTAATGGAGATAACAGAACGCATGATTGATAAAAGCAGTAACTGCACCCGCTTGGTAGAAAAACTTAAACAAAAAGGTTTGGTAAGCCGGGAAACGTGTGAAAGAAATCGAAGGCAAGTCGATATTTCAATTACAGATAAAGGTCAGAGCCTTTTAAAAAAAATTGATGGCCATCAACATGCCTGGATTGAGACGATGACAAAATTATCTAAAGTCGAAGCCAAAGAATTGAATCGGATTTTGGATAAGCTAAGAGGCTAATGTTGCCAATCCACAATAGGGGAATGGTATTTTTTGATATCGAAGGCATCGCGCAAAGCAACACTCATCAAGGTGATATCATCTAAGGTATTGGTTTTAAAAGCAGGATCTCCTTTTTTCCACACTTCTTTAATGTAGGGCCCTTTGCGCGTATGGCTTTTCTGATGCGGGGTAGAGGCTTGCGTATGCACTTCAAAATAGAGCCCGTATATGGTTACCCGATAACCATCGTTTCTAACTTCTACAACAAACTTTCCTTTCCACTCACCTTTCCAGTAAATCAAGGGAGTGTTTTGATATTTTCTTCCATAGGCCGGACAATCCACCTTATAATGTTCTATTTCTCCCGTATAACCAACTCCACTACTGCCTACCTGTGTTCGCTGAACCTGCCGGGTGAACAATTTTGACTTTATCATAGACACAATTTCACTTCTCAGACTGTCTTCAGGGCCTTGATAATCGTAAGTGTAGCGCCAGATTAACTCACCATTTTCAATTTCAAAGGAGTCATACTTCTGTGCAGGTACGGCTAAGGATAGCAAGCAGAAAAAAAAGAAAAGCAGGCACTTCATTGGCAGCAGGAGAAAAGTTCTACCCGCAACAAAAAGACTATTCAGATAAAATACAACAGAATGGCTTCAATTCATGCAAACGGTTGTATGGGCCTTTTTACCAACCAAAACCGGGTTTGAGAATTCAGATATTGTCTTTTTGTTACCATAGGGTTAAATTTTACCTATAAGTTGTAAAAAATAGCATCATTTTTTGAAAATGACATCAAAAAACAACCTACAACAATCGAATACAGTAATAAAATTTTAAAAGTATGGTGAAAAATGAATCAATATTTCAATAATTGTTAGGAAAACGAAATAACATTTTCATTTAATCTTAACCCTACCCCTATGATTGAAGTACTACCTGATTCAACCTTTACTGACCCTGTAAGCACTGCGGCATTGGTCGACTCGCTAAGCGTAATGTCTGCCAGACTAACTGCCGCAACGGATGCTGCCGTTTTTACAACCAACAACGTGTGGATGTTATTATCTGCCATGTTGGTCTTTATTATGTCATTGGGCTTCTCTTGTGTAGAAGCCGGTTTTACCCAGGCGAAGAATACGGTTAACATCCTGTTTAAAAACACAGTGGATACAACGATCGGCTTAGTAACCTTTGCATTGTTTGGCTTTGCCATAATGTACCCCGGCACATTTAATGGCTGGTTTGGTTTTGCCGGATTTGGCTTAAGTACTGGCGCGGAGTATGATCCGATTTCTTATGCCAGCGGACATTACACCTACTGGACTGACTTCTTATTCCAGGCTGTTTTTTGTGCGACAGCAGGGACTATTGTTTCTGGTGCGGTTGCGGAAAGAATTAAAATCAGTGCCTATTTTTTATTCACTATAGTATTAACGGGATTGATCTACCCGGTACTGGGTAGTTGGAAGTGGGGTGGTGGTTGGCTCAACGACTATGGGTTTTACGATTTTGCTGGTTC
>JAEUUB010000249.1 GCA_016787745.1 Cyclobacteriaceae bacterium | reverse complement strand
ATAAGCCCCAATAGTGAGTGGCTGGCCATAGGCGAAGATAACAGTGTTGCAAACGTCTATAAAACAGGCACCTGGGAGAACGCATTCAAATTTAATTTCTCCGAATACTCTTCGTGCGGGGGTTGCTATACCGATGTTAATTTCTCACCTGACAATCGCTATCTGCTAAAAACGACAAACCGGGGTGAAGCAGCCCTGTATGATTTAAAGAATGGCGCGCTGATAAAGCGGTATCAAAAAAAAGTAGAGGATGTTAGTTCGGGTGTTTTTAGTCGCGATGGTAAGCTGGTGGCTATCTGCACAAAGGATAGAGTCACGATTTATAACACCCAATCCGGAGATTCAGTAAAAAGCATTAACCCAAAAACTGAATCGGATATTAATCAGGCGGTTTTTAGTGCCAGTGGCAAGCAGTTGCTACTCGCCTGCGATAACAATGTTGTAGTGATCTGGGATATAATTACCAATAGAAAAGCGGGGGAACTTACGGGGTTCCTGAATCAACGGGATAAGGGAGGAATAACGTATGACCCCAATTCGTATTGGGATTCGCACATTGCCAAATACCTGCGTTTCAAAAATGAAGTTTTGCTTAGTCAGGATGATAAAACAATCCTCAAAGGCAAGTTTGGCTCAAAAGTAAAACGATGGGACTTAGCCACTGGCAAAACCGAAATGGAATATGTGGGCCATGAAAAAGCGGCCATATGCTATCGGTACAGCGCTGACGGAAAAAAATTACTAACCGGTGGTGGCGATGGAAAAATTATTCTCTGGAATACAGAAAAGGGGGATACCATTTTCACAATTCCCTCTTATCGGGAACCTATTTTTGATGTGAGCTTTAACAGCGATGAAACTCAAATAGTAAGTAGCAGTTGGGACGGGTCTGTTAAAATACATGATGCCACAACTGGCAAACGTCTTGTTTATCACGAGTCAAAAAATGGTTCTGCTTACCTTTCGCGATTTAGTCGAAATGATCTTTACATCTTCACAGCAAATTTGCCTACCGGATTGCGCATGATGGAAATCGATACGCAAACAACCATCCGGGAATTTATTGGGCATACAGCCACCATCTCAGCTATTCAGCAAACGCAAGACGGAAAAAAAATCCTAACAGCCAGCTGGGATGGTACCTTACGTATGTGGGATATTTCAACCGGACTTGCCGATAGAAAATATACCGGGCATGTAGGCGAAATTTACTCTGCCATTTTCAGTAAAGATGAAAAATCAATTTATAGTGCCGGGGCCGACCGGATCATCCGAAAGTGGAATGTCGCCACAGGAAAGATAACTGAAACCTTTACAGGGCACCTGAGTGAAGTCACCAGTTTACAACTAACCCATGACGAAAAAATGTTGATCAGCCATAGCGTTGATGGCGTTACTAAATTCTGGAACCTGACTACCGGTAAAGAATTCTTCGAACATATTCACTTTGGTGAAAAAGAATGGATGGTAAAAAATCCGGAAGGGTATTTTAATGGCACGCAGGACGCGCGGCAATACATACATTTTGTTGATGGTTTAAA
>JAEUUB010000394.1 GCA_016787745.1 Cyclobacteriaceae bacterium | reverse complement strand
ACAAAGGAAGGTTATTGAGGTAAAACCCGGTATCACCGACTATGCCTCTATTAAATTCCGAAATGAAAATGAGTTGTTGGCTGGTAAAACCGACCCGGTTGAATTTTACATAGAACAAATCATGCCTGTAAAACTGGAACTGAATTTAAAACATATCCAGAATCAATCATTTCTTCTAGATATAAAAATTATATATCAAACGATCATTTCAATTTTCAAAAAATAGAATGAAAAGTCAGTTTTACAGATTGTATGGTAAGCGACTGCTTGATGTATTTCTTGTTGGAATTGTAACTCTTTTTTTTTCATGGCTGATTGTACTGATTTTTATTATCTATTGGATTACAGGTGAGACTCCAATACTGTTTAGGGCAAGTCGCATTGGAGCGGGCGGGGTTCCATTTACCATGCTTAAGTTTAGAACGCTCTCTACTAACGATGGATTACTCATACAAGACAGAAAGTTTTTGTTGGGCAATTTATTACGTTTAACCAACCTCGATGAACTGCCTCAAATCTGGAACATAGTGAAGGGCGAGATGTCATTTATTGGACCCCGGCCATTACCGGTTGAATACGCAACCCTGCTTTCGGAAGAACAGAAAAAAAGACACGAGGTTTTACCTGGAATTACCGGGTGGGCACAGGTAAACGGCAAGAATGATATTTCATGGTCGGAAAAATTTAAACTCGATTTATACTACGTGAATCGCGTTTCCTTTCTATTGGACTTAAAGATCTTGGCTAAAACACTTATTTTAGTACTTTCTTTTAAGAAAGACACCTCACTAAGCGAAAAGGAATTTACAGGATGAGTCTGAAAGATATTGCTATCATTGGGGCAGGTGGATTAGGCAAGGAAATAGCGGTACTGATTCATCAGATCAATCAAAAGGAACTAACCTGGAATGTGATTGGATTTTATGACGATGCCGTTCCGTCAGGGACCAAAGTCGCGGGTCATTTGGTGTTGGGAAAAGTTTCAGAACTTAGCAAGGTTGATTATAACCTGAATGTGGTAGTCGGTATAGGCGACCCCGTAGTCAAATCAAAAATGGTAACGACAATTACCAATCCTAAAATTTCTTTTCCGATACTGATTCATCCAACGGCCGGGGTAGGATTGGGAATTGATTTGGGCGCAGGAACTATTATCACGGCCGGATGTCAGTTAACAATTGATATTAAAACGGGTAGCCACGTATTGATAAATTTGAATTCAACGATTGGGCACGATGTTACTGTGGGCAGTTGTGTGTGTATAATGCCGGGGGTTCACTTGTCAGGGTTCGTGATAATTGAAGATCAGGTTTTAATAGGAACGGGCGCCTCTGTGTTGCAACATTTGCGAATCGGATCGGGGGCACGCGTGGGGGCTGGGGCCATCGTAACCAGGGACGTGGAAAGGAATAGCACAGTGAAAGGAGTTCCGGCAAAACAATGAAAGAGTTCATTCCTGCATTTCGTTTTTTAGGAGTTTTTCTGGGACTGTATTTCGGGTTAAACCTGGCGTACGGCTTATGGATTTCTTCGTATGGAAGTTCTGTGGATTGGGCAACAAGGGTGGTAACGGAGCAAACATCTTTTATCATTAATTTATTTGGTGAGAATACGGCAACACTTCCCAAACCTGCGTCTCCCACGGTTTCTATCATGAAAGAATCGCAATCCGTCATCAGCGTATTTGAGGGCTGTAACGGGATTAATGTAATGATTGTGTTTGTTTCCTTTCTCATTGCATTTAAAGGCAGCCGGAAACAATTAGCCTGGTTTTTACCATTGGGAATTGTCATTATTTATGTTTCGAACTTGTTGCGGGTAGCGGCCCTGTATTATGTAGCATTCTATTGGCAACGCTATTTTTATTATGTTCATAAGTATGCCTTTACAGCAACGATCTACCTCATTGTTTTTGCACTTTGGGTGTGGTGGATGGAGCGAGTAAGTGGATTTTCTTTGAAGAAACTGATGACCTCCAAATGATAAAGCGATATGGATGGTTGAGCCTGGCGATCTTGGCGCTTTTTTTTATTTACCTGTTTCAGCGAATAAGTTATGCCGCTGTTCTGAATTCAATTTTGCCGGGGGCATGGGAAATCAAAAATGCGAATGCTGTGTTTGTTTTCAATCGAACGCTTAGATTGGTGTTGAATGATGCAGCATGCATGGTAATTATCTGGGCGTTGTTCAAAGAAGCAAAGTATGTACGCGCAGCGTTCCTTGTCTTTTTAGGGGAGTTGCTGATTATTCTGCCATTGTATTTTATTATAAAACTTTCCTTGGAAGGAGACTCTGAACTTTCATCCCCGCTATTGTCGCAGGTCCATCGGATCATCGTGAATCCCTTGTTGATGTTGCTCTTGATCGTTGGGTTCATCTACCAACGGTGGCAGAAAGAAAAACCGTAACTTTCCCTTTGTATGGCGTATCGAATTCCGCTTTCCTATAATCCTGTGGATATTGATTCCTTCACGAAGGTGTTGAAGTCGTATGAAGGAGTTCATCACAATCAGATAGTGACGGATTTTGAGAATGAACTGGCTAAACTCACCGGCCAAGCCAACGTGGTGGCCGTTAATTCCGGTACGGCTGCAATTCACCTGGCCTTACTTGCTTTAGGCATCGGTCCGGGGGATGTGGTAATTGCTCCAACGTTCACCTATGTGGCAACCATTAACCCTGTTTTGTACGTAGGGGCAAAGCCGGTGCTGATTGATTGCGAAGCGGAGACCTGGAATATG
>JAEUUB010000374.1 GCA_016787745.1 Cyclobacteriaceae bacterium | reverse complement strand
TGGGTTGGATAGTGACCTTGAAAAAATCCCGCGACACCTGCTTTCGCTGCCCGATCCTGTATTTGAATTCAATAAACAAATTATTGATGCCACACACGATTTGGCGATTGCTTACAAACCAAACGTTGCGTTTTATGAAGTGCAAGGCCCGAAGGGGTGGGAGAGTTTGCAGAAGACTCTGGAATATATCCCGAAAGAATGCTTTACCATTGCAGATGCCAAGCGAGGAGATATTGGGAATACATCTACCATGTATGCTCGTACATTTTTTGAAACCATGAATTTTGATTCGATAACGGTGGCTCCTTATATGGGCGAGGACTCTGTAAAACCTTTTTTATTTTTTCCGGGTAAGTGGGTAATACTTTTGATACATACATCAAACTCAGGAAGCGTAGATATCCAACAAGTGGAAACCCGCGATGGCCGCTATGTGTATGAAGAGGTAATTTTTGCTTCGCAGCGTTGGGCTTCTGCCGATCAGATGATGTATGTGGTGGGCGCCACCAAAGCCGACAAAATTGGAACTATACGGGCATTGGCTCCCGATCATTTTTTTCTTGTACCCGGGGTAGGGGCGCAAGGAGGTGATCTGGAGGCGGTTTCTAAGGCGGGTTTGAATACGCAATGTGGTTTGATGGTAAATTCATCGCGCTCTGTAATATTTGCATCGCCTGAAAAAGATTTCGCAACAGCCGCACGGAAAGAAGCATTAAATCTGCAACAGGAAATGGCGGAGTACCTTCAAAAGTACATTCAATAAAATTGATTGACAGGCAATCCCGTTACTTAGCTCAGTAACATAAATCAGATCCCAGATTCTTTTTAAAATGGTAAATTGAGGCTCATCCGTGGAACCATGAGTGAGTTTTTTCTTCATTACATCTGGCAGTTTCAATATTTTCAAAAGGAAGTATTGAAAACAACGGCTGGAGAAACGTTGAATATCATTAAGCCCGGAATCGCAAACTCAGATGCGGGACCAGACTTTGCCCACGCCAAAGTAAAAATTGGCGCTATCGATTGGGTAGGCAATGTCGAAATTCATGTGAAAGCATCGGAATGGTATGATCACAAACACGACCGCGATCCTGCCTACGAAAACGTGGTGTTGCATATCGTATGGGAGAACAACAAGCCTGTGCATCGGAGCGATGGTTCTCAAATTCCCACGTTGGAGCTAAAAGGACTGATTGAGCCTCAGTTGATAAAATCATATCAGACGTTAATAAACAGCTCCTTGACTATTCCGTGCGAACGATCCTTTGTTGACGTTGATGAAATTATCAAACACGCCATGATTGATACTGCCCTTATGAGCAGATTGGAGACGAAGTCAAATTTGATAATGGAACGACTTCATTCCAATAAGGGCGATTGGGAGGAAACGACTTATCAATTATTGGCTGAAAATTTCGGTTTTAAAATAAACAGAGATCCTTTTGGGCAAGTGGCCAAAGAGCTTCCTTATAAAATTCTTCAAAAGCACCGTGGGCAGCGTGTACAAATTGAAGCACTGCTTTTTGGTCAGGCAGGTTTTCTGCTAGCCAAAACCAAAGATGAGTATCTGACTAATCTATATAACGAATATCAATTTCTTGCAAAGAAATACGAACTGACGCCAAAACAACTTAGTGTTTCGCAATGGAAGTTTTTGAGGTTACGACCAGCCAACTTTCCTACTATCCGCCTGGCACAGTTTGCTGCGCTTGTGTCGTCCCAGCGAAGTATTTTTTCTACGCTCATCGAGTTGTTGGATTACGAAGCATTGGTTAATTTTTTTGAAGTCGATCAATCGGCTTACTGGCAAAGTCATTACCGCTTTGGTAAGAAGGCAAAATCAAAAATTGCCGGGCTGGGACTGGCAAGTATTGAAAATATAATTATAAATACCCTTGCCCCTTTGTTGGTGGCATATGGCCGATCCATAGAGGAAGACAGGTTAGTTGACAGAGCTTTGCGAATTTTGCAAAAGGTGCCCAGCGAAAAAAACAGAATCACCAGACTTTGGCAAGACCTTGGTTATGTGAGCAAAAATGCTTTCGACAGTCAGGGATTGATAGAACTTTATAATAACTACTGTCAGCGGAGAGCGTGCCTGAACTGTGCTATTGGCTCCGCTTTGTTGAAACCTAACAGCCGTTGAAATGATTTTTTTTGGTGGCCTGATTCTCATACTCTTCACCTGGTTTTTTTTTGAAAAGACCGGCAGAGACTATCCGCGTTTATTTTGGATTGCCCTGTTGTATAAATGCGCCATGGCAATAGCGCTTGGACTGGTCTATTCACAGTATTACTCATCAAACGATACCTGGCTATTTTTTAAAGACGCTGAAAGGATTGCGGGGCTAGCGCGAACGGATACGTCCGCGTATTTTAAATTTCTTTGGAACAGCGAAAGCGTTAACTCTTTAGTTGCCACACTGGCAAATACCCAGGAACGATCGTTATTTCTGATAAAGATCATGAGTGTGGCTTGCCTCCTTACGGGAGATAACTACTGGCTTAGCTCCATCTATTTTTGTTGTATTTCATTTACAGCCTCCTGGTTTTTATTTACAAATGTCTCTCGCCATTTTAGTAATTCGCATTGGGAGGCGGCTCTGGCTTTTTTGTTTTACCCCTCCGTTATTTTTTGGAGTTCAGGCCTTGTAAAAGAAACCTTGGCTTTGTCAGGAATTTATTTTATAGGGGCGCTTCTCATTAAGATTGCAGGAGCAAGCAGAATTTTGCTTATCGAATGGATTGTGGGAGCGCTTGCTTTTTACGTTTCCTGGAACCTTAAATACTATTGGACTGCTTTGTTTATGGCGGTTGTCATTACATCGGTGCTCTCTCTTTTTTTAAAAAACCGTAAGATTATTTCTATAAAATTTCAGGAGTTAACCTGG
>JAEUUB010000532.1 GCA_016787745.1 Cyclobacteriaceae bacterium | reverse complement strand
TCGGGACTTTTATTGGCAGGCGCATCCCCCACCATAAAAGGCGAGGTAATGCCTAATCTGGAAAGTAACGACAACGGAGTGCTAACCGCATACGAAGCGATGAACTTAGCTCTTGAGGGCACAGATTTAATTATTGTAAGTGCATGTGAGACAGGTTTGGGCGATGTGCGTGCCGGAGAAGGAGTGTATGGATTGCAGCGCGCATTTTTGGTGGCCGGAGCAAAAGCTATGGTGATGAGTTTATGGAAAGTAGATGACGCAGCCACACAAGCGTTGATGACCAACTTTTATACGAACCTCGCCAAAGGCGGTAGCAAGGCGAAAGCCTTTAAACAGGCACAACTTCAGTTGATGACCAAATATAAAGAACCTTACTATTGGGGTGCTTTTGTAATGATGGGCATGTAGTCTCAAACTAATTTTTACATATTATGAGAAAGTCTCTTTGCTTTCTTTTAGCATTCCTAAGTCTGCAAGGACTCGCACAGGAAGACTGGCTCACCAAAGCTCTGGCCGAAACAGGCTCTACCCAAAAAGCCCGGCTTGATTCTATCGACTTTCAGTTTGCCATGTCGGTAAATGAAAATTCAAGCTTTCTGGATATTCAGCAAAAAGGCGAAAGTTGGACGAAAGGATTTTATTCCATGAAGGCCAAAAATCAACGCACACTTTCTGAGATAGCCAGCGATACATTAAACTGGGCCGTGGATTTTTATAATGCGCGTTGGTATAAAATTGCAGAAGCATCCTTTCTTACCGCTAAAGGTTTTATGGAAGTGAATAATATGGTCAATGATATCAGTTACATCCGGTGTATTTCCAACATGGCCGTTATGTACCTGGTGCAGGGCCGAACGCTGGAGGCGGATCAATATATTGCTTATGCGTTGAGTGAAAGTGAAAAGTATCTGGGCAAGCAAAGCATTGCCTATGCGGCCAATCTCAATAGCAAAGCAAAACTTCATCAGTTGCTTGGGCAATATAATGAAGCCGAGCAACTTTTTGATCAGGCACTTCCTGTTCTGTCGACCATAGTTGGAGAATCGGGAATGCAATATGCCATTGTGAGTAACAACAAAGCCATGTTGTACCAGGCCATGGGCCGGTATGATGAGGCTATTGCGCTTTTGAAGAAGGCGATTCTTGCGCTGGAGGCTTCAAACAAAAGAACGCTTCAGGGGAAGAAATCATTTGACAGCCGCAAGTTTAATTCTAATCTGGCGCTGCTCTATCAATTGTCGGGTGATTTGCCACAGGCCGAAGTTTCCTTTTTGGGGATAAAAAAAGTTTTTGAAAACAGACTGCAGACGGCAAACCCTGAATATGCTGTGGTATTAAATCAGTTGGCGTTGCTGTATATTCAGATGAATAAAATGGATCAGGTGGAACCGTTGTTGCAAAAGGCATCCACCATTTACAAGAAAAAGTTTACCGAGGAAAATGCCGCCTTTGCAAAAGTTCAGAACGACCTTGGAAATTTTTATCGGGTGCAGGCCCGTTATCCCGAGGCGGAAACTGTACTGGGCAAGGCGCTAGCGATTCGTCAGCGTACGTTAGGGGAAAATCATCCGGACTATGTGAAGTCTATGGAATCTCTGGGTATTTTATACTGGAAGCGAGGCGATTTGGATAAAGCGTATCCGCTTTTAAGTGGCGCAGCTAATAAATCACTGGAGTTCATTTATAACTATTTTCCGCCCATGAGCGAGGCCGAAAAAACAAAGTATTGGGATATTCTTCAACCCCGGTTTCAGCGATTTTATAATTATGC
>JAEUUB010000315.1 GCA_016787745.1 Cyclobacteriaceae bacterium | reverse complement strand
AGTCTGTTTCAGACATTCTTTCGGTTTGTTATTGCGCCAAACGCGCCCTGATTTTCATACGTAGTTTATTCTCATTCGGTTGATCAGTCTGATCAGCCTCATTATCATATAATCATTATTAAATTTTAATTTCTTATGCGTAACAAAGGTGTAGTTGTATTTCTGGGTGTAGTCATTACGTTGCTCTGTTTGTATTACCTCTCGTTTACATTTGTATCGAGCCGGGTAGATCAGGACGCGATTGATTATGCAACCAATCAAGACGGATCGGTGAATCTTTCAAAAAAGCAAAACTATCTGGATTCGATATGGAACCAGCCTGTGTATAATCTGTTTGGTGCAGAGTACACATTCAAAGAAGTAAAGGAAAATGAGTTAAGTCGCGGTCTTGATTTGCTGGGCGGGATGCACGTAGTGCTGGAAATTTCGCCTGTTGATATTATCAAGGGTTTAAGTGGTAACAGCCAGGACCCCGCCTTCCTTGCAGCGCTTCAGCAGGCGCGCGAAATGCAAAAAACAAGTACCAACGATTATGTGAGTTTATTTTATAAAGCATTTAAAGATGCTAATCCGGATAAATCGTTAGCCTCTTTGTTTACTTCGGCAGCCAATAAAGACCGGGTAAAATTAACCGATAGCGATGATGTGGTCTTGGAATTTTTGAATACGGAAGTGGATGGCGCGATTGATCGTTCCTTTACAATTCTTAAAACCCGGATTGATCAGTTTGGTACGGCACAACCCAACATTCAACGTTTACAGGATAAAGGAAGAATACAAATCGAAATACCCGGTGCCGACAACCCTCAGCGGGTTCGTAAATTACTGCAAGGCGTTGCACGGTTAGAATTTTGGGAGGTTGTTGAGCCTTATGATCCGCAGTTGGGTCAGTCTTTTGCTGCAATAAATGAGTTTCTGATAAAGGAACAAAATGCGAAGAAGTCGCTTGCCTTGTCAGATACCAATACAGGAGGAAACCTAACTCCTACCGATACGACACAATCGGCCCTGGAAAAACAATTGGGTCAAGTGCGCGATAGTTCTATCAGTTCGTTGGATTCTTTGCGGTTGGCCACTTCATCGCCTCTATTCTCTTTGATGAATCAGAGTGCGCCTTTTTTATATCAGGTAAAAGACACGTCAGAAATCAATAGGATATTGAGAAGACCCGAGGTAAAAAATATGTTGCCGAGAACCATTGGTTATTTCTGGGATGTGAAGCCGGATCCCAAAATAACTCCAGGCGTTGAGGATATTCAATTGAACTTTGTGAATTTAGGTCGTGCGGGTAAACCGTTGTTAACCGGTGAAGTTATTAACGATGCACGTCTGGACTATGATCAGTTTGCCAGACCTGCGGTAAGTATGACGATGAATGCAGCCGGTGCCCGTAGTTGGGCTAAGATTACCGCAGCAGCAGCCAGTAAGCAGCCGCAGGGCAGAATTGCTATTGTACTGGATAACTATGTGTATACTGCACCGAATGTACAGGGAGAAATTCCCAATGGAAATTCTCAAATCTCGGGAAGTTTTGAGTTAGAAGAAGCCAAAGATTTGGCAAATGTATTAAAGGCTGGTTCGTTGCCTGCGCCAACACGAATTGTAGAGGAAGCTGTTGTAGGACCTAGCCTGGGTAAGGTAGCTCAAAACCAGGGTATTATTTCGATGGCCTGTGGTTTGGGTATCGTGGTGCTTTTTATGGTTGCTTATTATTCAAAAGGCGGTTGGGTAGCCAATATCGCCTTGTTGTTTAACATCTTCTTCATTATGGGAATTTTGGCTCAGTTGAATGCTGCGCTAACGTTGCCGGGTATGGCCGGCATTGTGCTTACCATGGGTATGGCCGTGGATGCAAACGTCTTGATTTACGAAAGGATCAAGGAAGAGATGCTTAATGGCCGTAAACTCAGAGATGCCATCAACCATGGTTATTCCCGGGCGTTTACTACAATCTTCGACTCCAACCTTACAACATTAATCACTGCGATTGCCTTGTTTGTTTTAGGTCAGGGTCCCTTAAAAGGATTCGCGATTGTGTTAATGATCGGTATTGCCACCTCATTCTTCTCTTCCGTTTACATCTCTCGGGTGGTAGTTGAGTGGATGGTACGCAAAGGTGATGATTCAAACGTTTCGTTCGATACTGCTTTAGCCAGAATGGTGAAGAAGCGCAGGGAATATAATTTTATTGGCTTGCGTAAAAAGGTATACCTGATCTCGGTTTCTATAACCGTGATAG
This sequence comes from Cyclobacteriaceae bacterium, assembly GCA_016787745.1. GTDB lineage: Bacteria > Bacteroidota > Bacteroidia > Cytophagales > Cyclobacteriaceae > ELB16-189. The sequence goes on along the minus strand of JAEUUB010000315.1, from coordinate 18,482 downwards.
GCTTTATTCTGATTGCGGTGCAAGGGTTAAACCTCGGGGTTGATTTTAAAGGAGGTCGCTCGTACGTTGTTTCATTCAATCAACCCGTATCAGCCACTGAAATGAAAGTTGCCTTGAGTTCTAGTTTTGAGAATTCAGGTCTTGAGGTAAAAAGTTTTGATGGTGACAATGTAATGAAAGTCACTACGTCTTACCTCGTGGATGACGAATCGGAAGAGGCTGATGATAAAGTTAAGGCCGCACTCATTCAGGGAATCCAGAAATTTAAAGGCTTTGAGTTTACAGAGAATGATGCTCAGATAGACGATAAGCATTTTGCGATTTCATCCTCTTCCAAGGTTGGTGCTACCATTGCAGATGATATCAAAGGCTCAGCCGTGGAAGCTGCTTTGGCATCGTTGGTATTGATCTTCCTGTATATATTAGTCCGCTTTAAGCGGTGGACGTACAGCGCGGGAGCTATTGTGGCCACTGTTCATGACACGTTGTTTGTGATTGCTGCTTTTGCGATAGCTCGCGCCCTGGGCATTTCATTTGAAATTGATCAGGTATTTGTAGCTGCCTTGTTAACGATTATCGGGTATTCCATTAACGATACGGTAATTATTTTTGACCGGATCAGAGAGTACCTTGGTTTTGGAGCTACGCATGAACGCGCCAAGGTGTTTAATGATGCGATCAACAGTACCCTCAGTCGTACCTTAATAACTTCAGGAACTACGTTAATCGTAGTAATTATTCTGTTGATATTCGGAGGAGAGGTATTGCGAGGATTTTCATTTGCCTTGTTTATAGGTATAATGGTTGGAACTTTTTCTTCCATATTTATTGCTGCTCCGGTAGTATTGGATTTGGAAAGTACTTCAGAGAAAGCTAAAAAGAAGCAGCAAACAAAAGTGACTGCATAAATCTAACTTGTATTAAAAAAAAGGCAGACCATCCGGTCTGCCTTTTTTATTTTTGAAGGGATTATCTATCGGATGAACGCCAAGAAAATATAGAACGCATCTCAAAAATACTTTGTCAATGCGGGCATCGACCCGCAATCCCAAGTTCAGCGCATCTAACAGGAGTTTCCGCCCCGAAGCTTCGGGCGCAATGACAGATGTTTTCAAAAGTATTTTTGAGATGCGTTCTAATGATTTTTAGCGGTAATAAGGGTAACTTTGATTAATGAATATTCTGTTAATAGAAGACGAACGAAAGACCATTCAATACATTAAAAAAGGACTGGAGGAGCATGGCTATGTGGTAGACACCGCTGAAGATGGCAAGTCCGGGAAGAATCTGGCGTTTAGAAACGAATACAATCTCATTATTACCGATGTAATAATGCCAGAGTTAAGCGGAACGGAGTTATGCAAGGAGTTAAGGAATGCAAAAAATGAAACGCCTATCTTAATGTTAACTGCCTTGGGCGATACGGATGATGTGGTTGCCGGATTGGATAGTGGTGCCGATGATTATTTGGCCAAGCCTTTTGAGTTTAAGGAATTGCTGGCGCGCATCCGGTCACTCACCAAACGCCAGCCTAAACCGCCAGTTAATGAAAATCAATTACGCTTTGCAGATCTGGTGCTGGATTTGAACAGCAAGAGTGTTATACGTGCTGGAAAAAAAATCGAACTCACGTCAAAGGAGTTTTCGTTGTTGGAGTACTTTCTTCGCAATCAGGGTCGGGTAATTCCGCGGGCCGAATTATCAAAGCATGTCTGGAATGTTGATTTTGACACCGGAACAAACATGGTGGAGGTTTATGTTAATTACCTGCGAAAGAAGATTGATAAAGATTTTGAAGGTAAACTTATCCACACTCAGTTCGGAATGGGATATATCCTAAAGGAATCTTAGTGTGCAGATAAGGACCCGACTAACGTTACAATTTACGGTACTGGTAAGTACCATTGTACTCCTTTCTTTTTTTGCAATTTATTTTTTTACTGTTCAATTTACTGAACAGGATTTTGCCCGAAGGCTTCGCGAGAAAGCAATCACATCGGCCATTCTGTTAATCAAAGTAGATCAGGTAGACACTACGTTATTGAAGATCATCGATCGCGCGAAGCGCGACAACTTGTATCGTGAAAGCATTCGGGTTTTTGACGAGGCGGGTAAGGAAATATATTTTAGTGGAGATACGGTAAAACTAAATATTTATGATTCCCTTTTTCAAACTGTAAAATCGGGGGGAGAAAAGAAGTTGATTCATAACGAATATGCCGTGGCGGGTATTCCTTTTAAAGATAAAGGGAAGGAGTACGTTATCATCGCATCGGCCGAGGATGTAAATGGGTACAACCGGCTGATAGATTTACGCAGACTTCTCAGTGCGCACTTTATAATTTTAGTGATCCTGGTTTCTATTTCTGGGTGGATCTATGCGGGCCGGGCATTGCAACCCATAAAAAGAATTATTTCTGATGTACAAAATATCTCGCCTCAAAATCTGAGTCAGCGCCTTGAAGAGAGCCCCCATCCCGATGAAATGGGAAAGTTGATCAATATCTTTAATGGACTGCTTGCGAGAATAGAAAACGCCTTTCAACTCCAAAAGATGTTTGTGTCAAATGTTTCGCACGAACTTAAAAACCCATTAACCAATATCACCTCTCAATTGGAAGTAACTCTTTTGAACGAACGAGAAAAAGAAGAGTATCAGGAAACTATTGAATCGGTTCTGGAGGATATCAGAAGTTTGAATCATCTTTCAAATAGTTTACTTGACCTGGCGCGCCTCACACGTGAGTCTGACTCGTTTACAATGTCTAAGGTACGGTTGGATGAAATTCTATGGGAAGCCCGGGAAAGCATTAGCACGGTTGATTTGAATTATAAAGTAGAAGTTGAGATTATTGATATGCCTGAAGATGAGAAACGGTTGTATGTAAATGGCAATCCGTATCTTCTTAAAGTGGCATTTCAAAATATTATTGAAAATGCCTGTAAATTTTCGGAAGATGGGAAGGCATCGGTAACCTTATCTTGTCAGAAAAATAGCCTGATTGTGGAGGTTGTCAACAATGGTCAGGGTATAGAACGTAAAGACCTCGACAACGTTTTTCAGCCTTTTTTCAGGGCTGATGCTACCTCTAAAATTAAGGGGTACGGAGTGGGGCTACCTCTTAGCCAACGTATAATCTCCATACATAAAGGGCAAATTGGCATAGAATCGACACCAGGAACGGGTACCCGGGTAACCGTTACCTTAAAAACGGAGGGTTAGGTTCTAATTCCTTTCTAATGATTTTTTTTAACAACGCTTCCCGTCCCCGCTTACTTTTGTCTTAGTAGTTTTCACGGTTGTTTGAGTTTAGTATTTAGTTTTTCAGGTTTTAGAGGAAGAGTTGCTCTAGTCAGATGTAAGCCAACGAATGATTAAAATCTCTTCCGGAAAAGTGGGACCCCCAAGGTCCCATTTTTTATGGGTTTAATTCTTCGGCCTCAACCCGAATGCCCACAGCCAACACTCCTCGAAGAGTATCTTGCCGGTTAAATTGCTCCAGGCTAACCTGATAAACACCCGGGGTGGCGAATGTATGACTACGGAGAAGTAAAAATTGATTGTCAAAAACATCACCCAGCCCGCTTCGACCAAAAGGTTGTCCGGTTTTTTGATCGAAAAGATAATTGGAGGCCAGTGCAGAAGTTAATTCGTTACGCGCAGAGTCCTTTAAAGAATAGTTAACAAAAATTCGGGCATACGGATACTCTAATGAATTGCGCACATTAAAATAGAGGTTGTATTTTTTTGAAGTGTCCTTGATCTCGAAATCAAAATCTACCCGATCATTAATATTCCACGTGCGGTTGTTAAACTCCTTATAGTCTTCAAACACGCGATTTGAATCGCATCCTGCCAACAACAGGAGGGAACATGCCAGGATCAAACGGTTCATCCTTTTTTTGGACCTTTAGGCCCATTGCGGGGCTGTGGATTTCTATTTGACTGATTAGGCGCCTGTCCTCGGTTGCGACCGTGATTTTTATTTTTCTTACGTTTGTTTTTTGATTTGTCCTTGAATTTTCTGTCCAGATTTTCAAGATCACTATTTAGTTTTGCCAAAGGCACCTTAGCTTCCTCCTGATTGATTTCCAGGCTTGCCGGGCGCTTGCCTTCTCGATTCAGGGCCAGTATTTCGTTTACCCGGTCAATGTTCAGTGGAAACCAGGTGTTTTCCTCTTTGTAGCCAAACCACATAATTCTTCGGAAGATATCTGTCTTCTGCAACCGTGCCTCACCCCGGTCGGTTAACAGCGGAGATTCAATTTCTGGAATTCCCCGAAGCGCATCCATATAGGTTTCAAGTTCGTAATTCAGGCAGCACTTTAAACGTCCGCATTGCCCCGAAAGCTTGCTTGGGTTGAGCGACAGATTTTGATACCGCGCGGCACTCGTGGCAACGTTCTTGAAATCGCTGAGCCAGGTAGAGCAGCAAAGTTCGCGACCACAAACCCCAATGCCGCCAAGTCTTCCGGCCTCTTGCCGCAGGCTTATCTGGCGCATTTCCACCCGCACTTTAAACTCAGAGGCCAGCTGTTTGATTAACTCACGGAAATCAACCCGATCTTCGGCTGAATAGAAAAAAGTGGCTTTTGTATTATCCGCCTGATACTCTACATCCGAGAGTTTCATGGCCAGATTGTATTGTTTAATGATTTCGCGTGTGCGGTATAGCGTTGGCAGGTCTCTTTTTTTTATCTCCTCATACTTTTCGAGGTCTTTTTGATGGGCCAGCCGATAAATTTTTTTGATATCCTCGTCATTCGCCACCTTCTTTTTTTGCATCTGAAGACGCACCAGTTCACCTTGTAGCGATACATGCCCCAAATGATGACCTGTGGCTGCTTCCACTATAATGGCATCGCCTGTTGTTAGCGTAAGGCCATCGGTGTTGCGGTAGAAATCTTTTCGTCCGTTCTTAAACCGAACTTCCACTACAGCAAAGCGATCTTTAACGGGCATATCCATATTGGACAACCAGTCAAACACATTCATTTTATTGCAACCTCCTGTGTTACAGGCACCGTTGTTGTTGCAGCCCGATACCTTTCCATCTTTTTTAGTTCCACAGGCGCACCCCATCGTAAATATTAAATCAGTTTTAAACCTTAAAGGTATATGGTTGGCAGGGCAATGACAAACCGCTTCGAGGCAAATTAGGTAGGGTTTTCTATCCTTAGCAGATCCTGACAGATATCTTTTCGATAATAGGCTCCATCCCAACTAATGGTTGAAACAGCGGCATAGGCATTTCTGGAGGCCTCCTTTAGGTTTTGTCCTATGCCGGTAATGGCCAACACCCGGCCGCCATTGGTTTTAATTTCGTTGTTCTGATTGATGGTACCTGCATGAAATGTAACGGCTATGTTTGATTTGCTCAGACCCGAGATAGTTTTTCCTTTTTCAAAAGAGTCCGGATAACCCCCCGAAGCCATTACGATGGTAGCAGCATAGTTAGAACTGATTTTGATTTCTTTATTTTTTAGCTGGCCTTTTGCGCAAGCGCTAAGCAGGTCAACCAAATCGCTATCGATTCGGGTCATAACGGCTTCTGTCTCCGGATCGCCCATGCGTGCATTGTATTCAATTACGTATGGCTCGCCTTCTACATTCATAAGTCCGATAAAAATAAATCCCTTATAGGCAATGCCATCCTTCTTTAGTCCCGCAATGGTAGGCTTGATAACACGTTCCTCCACTTTTTTCATAAAAACAGAATCCGCAAAAACCACCGGGGAGACCGCGCCCATGCCCCCGGTATTCGGTCCCGTGTCGTTATCGCCAATTCGTTTATAATCTTTTGCCTCAGGCAGAACAACATAATGCTCACCATCCGTAAGTACAAATACAGATAGCTCAATGCCTTGAAGAAATTCTTCCACTAAAACTTTGGAACTGGCTTCACCAAATTTCTTTTCTTCCAACATCTCACGAATTGAAACTTTCGCATCTTCAATGCTTGCGGATATGATAACTCCCTTCCCAGCCGCCAGGCCATCGGCTTTTAACACAACAGGAGCTTTGCAATCATCCAGATACCGAATCGCTTCTTTGCTTTCGCTTGCTTGAAAGGTGCGCGCGTTAGCGGTGGGTACACCATGACGAACCATAAATTGTTTGGAGAAATCCTTACTCCCCTCCAGTTGGGCTCCTTCTTTGCCAGGGCCTACCATAGCGATGGACGAAAGTTCTGCTTTACTTTCAAAGTAATCGCGGATTCCCATCACGAGCGGTCCTTCAGGACCCACAACAACCAACCCGATCTTTTTTTCAATACAGAATTCACCCAGCGCCTCAAAATCATCAACAGCAATGGAAACATTCTCTCCAATCTGATCGGTGCCTGCGTTGCCAGGCGCGATGAAAAGATGGCTGCATAATTTACTTTGATTTATCTTCCAGGCCATCGCGTGTTCACGCCCGCCATTCCCTATAATGAGTATGTTCATCCTTAATGGTTAAGGAGCAAAGAACGTAAAAATGAATTAAAATTCCTGCCCTTAAAAGCGGACTCATTGAATGGCTTACCCTTATGATTTAATTGGCGTATTCGCTCAGGAATTTTACCCGCATCAAGCGCAGATTATCTTCTGTAAAATCGGTATCCTCTTCTTTAAGTGCGTCTACCGCATCTTCAATGCTATCGGTTTCTGAATCCAGAAAATAGTCATAAATCTGTTGTTGCTTGTCATCATCAAGCACGGAATCGATATAATAATCAAGATTAAGTTTGGTGCCTGAATAGCAGATGTTTTCAATCTCAGTCAGCAGTTCGTCAAACGATATGTTTTTTGAGTCAGCGATTTCATCGAGCTCAACCTTCCGGTCGATTTGTTGAATGATGAAAATTTTAATCTTCGATTTATTAACGGATGACTTAACAACGATATCCGAAGCTGTTTCAATGTCGTTTTCTTCTACGTACGTGGAAATAAGATCAATAAACTCCTTTCCGAATTTATTCACCTTCCCCATGCCCACACCATTTACGGAAGCGAGTTCGTCTTTCGTGGTGGGGTAAGTGGTAGCCATCTCTTCCAGGGAAGGATCCTGGAATATTACATAAGGAGGTAAGTCTCTTTCTTTTGCAACTTTTTTTCGAAGCGTCTTTAACATTTCGAACAGCTTCTCATCATACGATTTCGAATTGATCACCACGCGTTCGGATGATTCTTCATCTTCCACATCGGTAGTAAAGTCATGGTCGAGGGCGAGTTCAATGGCGTGAGGCTTTTTAAGGAAAGCATGGCCCTTCTTGGATATCTTCAATACACCAATATTGTCAATATCTTTTTCAAGGTATTGGTAGATCAAGGCCTGGCGGATAACGGATTTCCAGAAATCGGCATCCTGCTGATCGCCCTTGCCAAAAACAGGAAGATCAAAATGTCCGTAACTTTTTACGTATTCATCTTCGGTTCCCCGAATAACATTTACCAGGTGCGCAAGATTAAACCGTTCGTTGGTTTGCCGGGTAGCTTCCAAAGCCATTTTAACATATTCGGTCCCATCAAAGCGTTCGCGTGGATGAACGCAATTGTCGCATGCACCACAATTTTCTTCTTTGTACTCTTCGCCAAAATAATGCAGCAGTTGTTTTCTGCGACACACAGGAGATTCTGCATAGAATTCCATTTCCTGTAAGAGTACCCGTGCGTTTTCGCGTTCCTGCACAGCTTTGTCTTTGTTGAATTTCTCTAGTTTACTTAAGTCGTTATGACTGTAAAACATGAGGCATCTTCCTTCCAGGCCATCGCGGCCGCCCCGGCCTGTCTCCTGGTAATACCCTTCCAATGATTTTGGGACATCATAGTGAACAACAAACCGAACATCGGGCTTATCGATACCCATACCGAATGCAATGGTCGCCACGATGATGTCTACTTCTTCATTGAGAAAATCATCCTGATTTTTCATGCGAACATCCGGATCTAATCCGGCATGATAAGGCGCTGCCTTAAACCCGTTAACATTTATCAGTTGGGCAATCTCTTCTACTTTTTTTCGACTAAGACAATATATAATGCCCGACTTGCCTTTATGTTCTTTCAGGAATCGGATCAACTGTTTCTTGGTCTCCTTCTTGGGGCGTACTTCGTAATAAAGATTTTTTCGGTTGAAAGAGGAAACGAATACATCCGCTTCTTCCATTTGAAGATTCTTCTGAATATCAAGCTGAACCTTGGGGGTGGCAGTTGCAGTGAGTGCAATCACATTCATGTCGCCCAATTGAGCAATCATGGTTTTAATTTTTCTGTATTCGGGACGGAAGTCATGACCCCATTCTGAAATACAGTGAGCTTCATCGATTGCAACAAACGAAACGTTTACCTTTTGTAAAAACTCAATGTTCTCTTCTTTGTTTAACGATTCTGGCGCTACGTACAAAAGCTTTACAGCTCCCGTAACACATTCTTTTTTTAACCGGGTAATTTCGCCTTTGCTTAAGGTGGAGTTCAAGAATCGCGCATTGATACCGTATGCATTGAGCTGATCCACTTGATTTTTCATCAATGCAATCAGGGGAGAGATAACAATAGCCAGCCCCTCTTTAATCATGGCAGGCAATTGATAGCACAGTGACTTACCTGCCCCTGTAGGCATTATGACAAACGTATTTTTCCCACTCAATATGTTTTTGATCACCACTTCCTGGTTCCCGCGAAACTGGCTATACCCGAATAATTCCTTGAGTTTTGCCTTCAATTCATCTTTCTCTTCTGCCACTACCATGTTATCGACTAATAAAATTTTGAATTCATTATCTTTGTGCCCTTCGTTAATCACACAAGACATTGAATATAAGAAAAAATATCAAACAAATCGCCAAAGAAGTTCTAATAAATGAGGCCCGGGCAGTGGAAAATCTTGCCCAATTTATCGACAACGATTTCGAAGCCTGCGTGAATGAAATATTGCAATCGAACGGTCGTGTAGTGATAACGGGTATAGGAAAAAGTGCCATCATTGCAAATAAAATTGTTGCCACCATGAATTCAACCGGCACGCCCGCGCTCTTCATGCATGCGGCTGATGCCATCCATGGCGATTTGGGAATGATTCAGAGCGAGGATATTGTTATCTGTCTTTCCAAAAGTGGAAATACTCCCGAAATCAAAGTTCTTGTGCCCCTGCTGAAACGGAGGGGTTCTAAACTTGTTGCTCTGGTAAGCAATAAAAATTCTTATCTGGCCGACCATGCCGATTTTGTTTTGAATGCTACCATTGCCGAGGAGGCGTGCCCGAATAATCTTGCGCCCACCACCAGCACCACGGCTCATTTGGCTATGGGCGATGCGTTGGCCGTATGCCTTCTGGAAATGCGAGATTTCTCAAGCGAGGATTTTGCGAAATATCATCCGGGCGGATCGTTGGGGAAACAACTGTATCTGAAAGTGGAGGATGTGTTTTCAGCGAATCTGTTACCGGTGGTTAAACCTGAAACACCTCTCAAAGATGTAATTCTTGAAATTTCTTCCAAGCGATTGGGAGCAACCGCAGTGGTGGACGAATCCCAAAACCTGTTAGGAATAATAACAGATGGCGATTTGCGAAGAATGCTGCAAAAAGAAAGTAATATTGCACGAATTACAGCAGCCGAAATAATGACACGTGATCCAAAGTCGATAGACAAAAGTGAATTTGCTGTAAAAGCATTGCAAATCATGCAAGAGAAAAGTATTTCTCAACTGGTAGTGAAAGATGGAATGAAGGTGGCAGGCTTTATTCATCTTCATGATTTACTCAAAGAAGGTATTGTTTAATATTTCATTGCTCCTAAACGTGGAGAGTGTTCATGAATAAAAATCTTTATGTAGTTCTGATGGCCGGGGGTGTAGGCACCCGTTTTTGGCCGTATAGCAGAAACGCACACCCCAAGCAATTTTTAGATGTGCTGGGCGTTGGTAAAACCTTATTACAGGCAAGCTATGAGCGCTTTATTCCGCTGTGCCCAAAAGAGAACATTTTTATTGTTACCAACGAAGAGCACGCGCAGATTACGCACAAACAATTGCCCGATCTGGAGGCCTGGCAAATTCTTTCCGAGCCGATGCGTAAGAATACTGCGCCCTGCATTGCGCTGGCGAGCCTTAAAATAGCAAAGGTAAATCCCGAGGCCGTAATTGTGGTGAGCCCTTCCGATCATCTTATTCTCAACGACTCGGATTTTCAGCAAACCATACGCACGTGTTTTGAAAAAGCCAAAGACCAGGACAAGCTGATTACGTTGGGGATTAAACCCACCCGCCCCGAAACGGGGTATGGTTATATTCAATATATTGAAAGCAAACAGGAACTTAAGAAGGTAAAAACTTTTACCGAAAAGCCTGAGCTTGCGCTGGCCAAAACTTTTTTAGACAGTGGAGAGTTTGTCTGGAATGCGGGAATTTTTGTATGGGGTGTGAAGGCCATACTGGCGGCCTTCCAAAAACATTTGCCCGAAATGTCGGAAGTGTTTGAAGAAGCAGCCGCTAAGTTTGATACCCCTCAAGAGGCAAGCGCTTTGCAGTCGGCCTATATGCAAACAAAAAGTATTTCCATTGATTATGGAATTATGGAAAAGGCCGATAACGTGTATGTGTGGTTGAGTAATTTTCCGTGGTCGGATTTAGGCTCCTGGAGTTCCCTACACGACAACTCAAACAAAGATCAGTATAACAATGCAGTGAATGCAGAAAGCCTTATTTACGATACAAGAAACAGTGTAATCAAAGGACCTAAAGACAAACTAATTGTTGCGCAGGGCCTCAACGGCTACCTGGTAGGTGTTTTTGATAACGTGGTGATTGTTTGTGAAAAAGATAAAGAAGAGCTTTTTCGCAGGTTTGTGAGTGATTTGAAAAACAAACCCAACGGAAATGATTACTTGTAACTCTTCTGCCGGATCGCCTCGTAAATCGAAATGCCCGCGGCTACAGAAACATTGAGCGAACTTATCTTTCCCTTCATTGGGATTTTAGCGAGATAGTCGGCCTCTTTTAAAAGTTGTGGAGAAATTCCATCTTCTTCTGATCCCAGGATTAAGGCAACCGGTAGATTCAGATTTACTTCGTACAGCAGCGTGTTTGCTTTTTCCGTACAGGCCACAATTTGTATCCCATTGTCTTTTAAGAATCGGAAGGTTTTCTTCATGTCCTTTACGCGGCATACAGGCAAGTGGCTAAGCGCCCCGGCTGATGTTTTCATGGCATCGGCTGTAAGTGGAGCATTGCCCGCATCGCCCATAAGGATTGCATCAAGCCCGGCACACTCGGCTGTGCGTGCTACCGCACCAAAGTTGCGCACATCGGTTACCCGGTCAATGATAAGGAGAAACGGTTCGCGGCCTTCGCTATACGCTTTGTCAATAATGTTTTCGAGATTAGCGTATTGCACTGCGGCCATCTGGCATACAACCCCCTGATGATTTTTGGACGATAACCGGTTTAACTTTTCCTGCGGAACAAAAGTAAAGGGAACTGAATTTGCCCGGGCGGTTTGAATGAGTTCTTTAATTAAGTCGTTGTTTAGTCCGGCCTGAATAAAAATTTTCTCAATTTCTCTTTTTGCCTTTATGGCTTCCATTACGGCACGTGTGCCAAAAATCATTTCTGTTTTTTCCATAAAGTAATTTTATCAAAGATAGAAAAAGCACGGACTGTTAAAACCGACTCTTTCGCAACAGGTCCACTTTGCTAAACCAGGTTTCCATAAATCGCTTATCTCGAACCAACACATAATTGTCGGGATCGTAAACGCTGCCGCTTTTCACGAAGGTAAAACTGGTTCGGGTGCTTTTATAAAACCATACTTCGGTGCCATCATTCTTGCTTACCTCATCGGGTATACCAAAAATCAGATAAATCATACCGCGGTCAGTTTTCCAGCCTTCCTTAAAAGAACTAAAATAGATGTTTGCCAATTCCACTCTCCTAAAATAGTTTCTGATAAAACTTCTGGCCCGGTCTGCGTCACCAGTGATATCTAAAATCACCTTGTCGAATTTAGTTTTATCGTTTTCGGTTTTTAAAAGTGCACTGTATTCGTCTTGTGTGGTTATAAAAATCATAGGGCCTATCAAATCCGAAATTTTCGAAAACTTGGGATAAATCTCGTTCGTACACCGGTAGGCAAATCCTTCGGCTGCGCTGGTATCTTGCTGAAATAAATAGAGCCCCATCTTGGTAGGGGTAAACGTATCGCCTGATTTTATCTGAAAGGTGGAATCGTAGAACATAAACCGATCGGCTTTCCGGTCTATATCCGTAAAGGGTGGCGATGCTGCGGGGAAATTATCTTTATAGTAGCTAACAAAAAGAGTTTGCGCGCTGGCGCTTTTAACTGTGTATTTGTTATCGACTGAAATATATTTTTTATGGACTCTATCGCCTTGGTTTTCGAGCCAGCCCGTAACCGGGTACTTGGATTCAATCAACTGGGTGTACAGCCAACTTACTTTATTTTCGGTGTTGGTAATTTTAGCCACCAGCAACCAGGACTTAGCCGGAATGTTGAAAGCGTAACTACCTTGTTTTTTATTGGTGGAGATATGGGCTTTAACACTATCCAAATCGGTGAGCGCTGCACCCGATTTTTGTGCAAAAGATTCTCGTTTTTCCCAGGTAAGGACGTACTTCTCGGTAGGTTGTTTTGTTTTTAATTCAAAAAACAGCGTGATCTGATTAGTGCTTTTGACCAACTCCATCGAAAATTCCACTTCACTTTCCGGGTTGTATTGATCCTTAAAATTAAAACCGGTTAAGGATTGTGCGCCCGCAAAAAGGGGTACCAGGCCAAGTATAAAGAGTCCAAATAGTTTCATATCCAAATGCGATCTTAAAGGTAAAACGATAATTCTAATAGATTACGTTATTTTTGCCCGATTAAATTTTTCTATGGCTTCCGTTTACACAACAGAAATAGCGTCTGAATCAATTCCCAGTGACAATCCCATTCATCAGCGGCTTTTAAAAGCGTATGTGGTCGCTCAGGAATTTGTTACCGGAAATCTGCTGGAAGTAGGCTGTGGCGAAGGGCGGGGCATCGATTGGCTTATGCAAAATGTTAGCCACTATACAGCCATCGATAAGATTGAACCTGTAATTGACATTTTGAAAAAGAAATATCCAACGGCAAAATTTGTAAGCGGCAACATTCCTCCGCTTTCCGCTTTTGAGAGTAATAGTTTTGACAGCCTGGTTAGTTTTCAGGTGATAGAACACATTAAAGATGATTCTCTTTTTTTGAAAGAAATACATCGCGCATTGAAACCCGGTGGAATTGCGTTGCTCACCACCCCCAACCGGCCCATGTCGCTTTCGCGGAATCCGTGGCATATCCGTGAGTATACAGCTACCGAGTTAACCACTCTTGCTCAAAATTTTTTTTCGGACGTAAAGATGAAAGGCATTGCAGGAAATGAGAAGGTGATGCAGTATTATGAACGAAACAAAAAGTCAGTGGATAAAATGATGCGGTGGGATGTACTCGATCTGCAATACAAACTTCCGGCTGCGCTTTTGCGCGTGCCCTACGAGTGGATGAATCGGCTAAACCGAAATAAGCTGAAGAACGCTTCGGATGAACTGGTGGTCAGTATTCATCACGAAGATTACCTGCTCACAGAATCGGCAGAGACCGCTTTGGACTTGCTTTTAATTGTTAGAAAGTAACGCGCACTTATTAATACTGACCGCGATTTACGCCCTCATTAATTTGCAAGCTGCTCAAATGCTTGTTAAAGGCATCTTCGTACTTTTTACCAAGTTCCATTTCGCCATTTTCATATAAGGTTCTTTGCAGTGAGTTAAGAATGAAAATATTTCTTCTTAGTTCCTGCGAAAGCCCCGCGCTCTCTTCGATCAGGTAGGTTGCCATTTCATCAGCCCGGTCACCCAGAAGCTGGGCCACTTCCAGCGCTTTTTCTTTTTGGCCGAGTTTAAAGAGCAGATCCACCGTAGTGGCTGTGGTATGATCGTACGGGATCACCCGATCAGGCATTTTGGTAAGAGAAAACTCAACAACCTTGTTGGCCTTTTCCATTTTGTTTTCATCGATCAATGCTTCCGCTAAAGAATTTAAGGCACTACGGTGGTTTAATACAAAGCCCCGATAGTCTTCACTGAAATAAACCGATTCATCATCTAATCCGCGGTAGCGAAATTTATTAATCATATTGTCATAGGCTTTCTCAGTATCTACCAGGTACTCGCGGTCTTGCCGTGGATTGCGTACAGGCAAAATGCGATAGGCATTACCTTCCTGTACCGCATATGGACTTAAGTCAATATTAATTTGCGACAGCGAGGTGTTATTGAGATAGATTGGGCGCTCCCAATTATTGGTCACCAAAAAATCCAGGATAGCCAGGTCCTTTTTCTCAAGTGCTCCTTTTGTTAACCGGATTTGCATCTGATCTACCAGTAAGCTATCCAACGTTTTAGGAATGATGCCTCGGGCGCGTAAGTCTTCCTTGTTTATGTCTAGTGTGAAGATCCGGCTAGGAACTAAATTGCGATCGCCATCACGAAGTTGTGCATATTCTTTGGAGAGCAGGTTGATATACTCTTTTGCGTCAATACTTTTTAGTTTAAAGTCTGCAAAAGGCAAATAATCATTAGGGCCGCCCTGCCGGTATTGCTTTGCGGTAAGTGTGTACGGAATCGGTTTTGATTCATAGGCCGTGCGCATGGTTTGTTCTATGTACCAGTCGGTATTATAGTAACTTAATACAACTGCGCGCATGTCGGTTCGAATACCTTCCACTTCCTGGGCATACCAAAGGGGGAAAGTGTCGTTATCTCCACCGGTATAAATCACGGCTTGATCTTCACAGGAATTTAAATAATTGGATGCAGAGTCGACCGAGAAAAAACGGTTATGCCGGTTGTGATCATCCCATCCGTCAGATGCCATAAGGCCTGGAGCTGAAAGACCTATTAATGTAGCAGCAATCGCAGCAACCCTGCCATTCTTTACAACAGAACTTATTACCTCAAAGAGTCCGATAACAGCCAACCCAATCCAGAAGGCGTATGCATAGTAAGAGCCAGCATAAATATAATCTCGCTCGCGGGGTTCGGTTGGCGGTGAGTTAAGGTATAGAACAATGGCTACGCCCAACATAACAAAGAGCAGTGCTACTACCGAAAAGTTTTTGGTATCCTTTACAAATTGATAGAACATGCCAATAAGCCCCAGCACAAAGGGAATCATAAAGAAGTTATTACGGCCTTTGTTTTCGGCCAGCGCAGCGGGTACTTTCTTAAACCAATGCGCAGGTTTTAACCAATCTGCTCCTTGTTCATCACTTTCGCGACCAGCAAAATTCCACATGAAATAGCGCATGTACATGGTGCCTATCTGATGTTGAAACATGAAGTACAGGTTTTGGGCAAAGGTGGGCTTTTCTCCTTCCTGCAAGCCCAGAATGCTTTGGTAAGCGGCCGCATGATCAGAGTTCCAGGCGCGTGGCAAAATTGTTTCCTGCCCCGGCTCATACACATAGGTAAATTTACGATCGGCAATTTCGTATTTGTCCTTACCCTTGGTGTAAACGGGTGCGCCATACTCCACATCGATGGGGCGAGCTGTAAAATACGGTCCAAAAAGCAATGGCCGGCTTCCGTATTGCTCGCGCTTTAAATAACGGATAAACGTCATTACATCTTTCGGTGCGTTTTCGTTGATCAGGGTATCATAATTCGACCTAATGATAACGGTAGTGTACGAAGCGTATCCAATAAGAATAAAAGTGGTGGCAAGAATAAATGTATTTAAAACGACCCGTTCGCGTTTTTGAGTGATGTAAATCCCATAGATTAATCCGCCAATCAGGAACAGAAAGAAGATCAGCGCTCCGGATCCAAAAAATAACCCCAGCGTGTTTACAAAAAAGACTTCGAAATGACCAGCTATGGTTGGTAAGCCCGGTACGATAAAATCGTTAATGAATAATACAAGACCGCCACTAATTACCAGGGCTGCGGTAATGCCCCAGAAGGATGGTTTGAACTTTTTGAAATAGTAAATCAGGCCCAGGGCAGGCAGAGTAACTAAGTTAAGCAAGTGAATTCCAATAGAGAGCCCCACCATGTAGGCCATTAGCAATAGCCAACGGTTTGCTTTGCTTTCGTCTTCGATTACATCCCATTTTAAAATTCCCCATACAACAAAGGCAGTAAAGAATGAAGACATGGCATATACCTCTGCCTCCACCGCCGAAAACCAAAATGAGTCTGAAAAAGTATATGCGAGGGACCCCACCAGGCCTGCACCCATCAATACCCAGATATTTGTGTCTGTAATTTCAGTATCATTTTTAATACCCATCATTTTGCGGCCAAAAAGGGTTATTGACCAAAACAGGAATAAAATGGTGAAGGCACTTGCCAGTACGCTCATGAAGTTTATCCAGTAAGCCACTTTGGTTACATCGCCCAAAGCCAAAAAAGAGAAAATGCGGCCCATCAGAAGAAAAAGCGGGGCACCGGGCGGGTGAGGAACCTGCAATTTGTAAGAAACCGCAATAAATTCGCCACAATCCCAATAACTGGCGGTTTCTTCCATGGTAAGCCAGTATGTAATCAGGGCCACACCAAATGCCAGCCAACCGGTAATATTATTTGCTTTCTGAAAACTCATCCTCTTTACTTTGAATTAAGTGGCGAAAATAGAGAAAATATGTGCATTCTGAACCAAACTTCTGCCGATAATCCGGGATTGATCGTTTAGCGGAAATTCGAGTTATATCATTGAAACGTTACTTGTAAACGATAATATAGAAAACCAACCAGAGCAGAAAAATGAGAATGTAGGATGCAGAAACAATCCACCAGGCAGCTCGCTTATCGCGTTTTGCGAAAAGATGAACACCATTTACCATAATCAGAATATAAAAAATTTCGAAAACGCTGAGAGCCCGAAGAGGGTAGGCAAAACGTTTTTCTATCGTTTCGTAATCGACCAGGTTCATCAGAGAAAGCGGGTAAAAGGCCCGTATTTCAGGAAGGGTAGGATCGGTTTCCACAACCATAAACCACCCAATTTTTAAGATTTCTGGAATTAGAAAAATAAATTCGGCCGCCATTACTACACTCCAGCATTGAGTAAATGTGATTCTGAAGCCAAACATGAAGCAGCCTACCCACAACACGAAACCAATCACAGTAAACTTCCACAGGTATATGAGTGGGATGGAAAAGAACTGGAGTGCGCTTATGATCCGCAAGACCGTGCCTTCCGGTCGGTCCTGAAGAAACTCAAAGGCAGCAGTTTCGTTTTCTATAAATGATTTTTTGATATAGAGAAGCAAAATGGAAAGCAGGCAAAGAATAATAAAGGTTAGTTTCTTATCGCTGGTAAATAAGGAAGTGTTTTCGGTTTCGATGGCCATATTGCTTTTTTATGGATACGAAGGTAAGTTTTTGTTTATTTGAAAAAGTAAAATGAGTACGCGATTCTTTTGTAGTAAGCCTCTGCTGAGCTTCTTGTTTGTGGTGGGAATAATCTTACGAGCAGCCCCTTCCTGTGCGCAGGCAAAGAAGGATACAACTATTATTTTAATAGAAAACGCGGCCATGCAAATGGAGATCAGTCAGGCTCTTAACGATCTCTATGATTTTAAGTTTGCCAAGGCCGAGCAGCAGTTTCGGTGGTTTAAACAAAAGTATAAGTGGCATCCCCTGCCTTACTTTTTGTTAGGGCTCAGCGAGTGGTGGAAGATCATGCCGAATACCAAAAGTACACAGTATGACGAAAGGTTTCTCGCATATATGGACAGCACAATTCGGGTAGCTGAAAATCTCTATAGGAAAAATCCGGAGTATAAAATTGAGGCCGCTTTCTTTTTAGCTGCCGCCCATGGTTTTAAGGGCAGGCTTTACTCTGACGAGGAACGAAAGAATTGGGGCAAGGCGGCCGTTGAAGGAAAATCGGCTCTTAACTATATGGAAGTGTGCCGCGAAAAGGAATACCTGAGCCCTGAATTATTATTTGGCGATGCCCTGTACAATTATTTTTCTGTGTGGGTACCCGAGAACTATTCATCCTTAAAACCCATTATGTGGTTTTTTAGAAAGGGTGACAAGGAGTTGGGATTGAAGCAATTAAAAGAAGTTTCGTACAATGCCTTTTACACGCGCACCGAAGCTATGGTATGGCTGATGCGCATTTTGAACAGCTATGAAAATGATCAACTAAGGGCCTATCAAATTTCGGAATATCTTTTTCAGACCTATCCAAACAATCCCTACTTTCACCGCTACTATGCGCGCATGCTGTATGCCCGTGGATTTTATCCCGAACTTGAAAGACAATCGAAATTGATACTGGCAAAAATTGATAGTGCTCAATTTGGGTATGAGGCAACCAGCGGACGCTATGCGGCCTTCTTTCTGGGGCAGATGTATGAAAATCAACGTAACCTGGAGGAGGCAAAGAAGTATTATTTGTTGGCTGTTCAGTATGCAGAAGCTATTGGGGCAACGGAGTCGGGATATTA
>JAEUUB010000263.1 GCA_016787745.1 Cyclobacteriaceae bacterium | reverse complement strand
TTAAAGGAGTTTGATGCCGAAGGCTTTACCGATGTTATTATCGTTCCTATTTTCCTTACAGTTAGTTCACATTCTTTTGATGATATCCCGACCATTATCGGGATGAAGGAAGATGCTCAATCTTTGGAGACATTAAAGGTGGATAACATTGAGCGTTATACGCCAAAAGCGAAAACGCACGTCACTCCGTTGCTCGACTTCTCCGACATATTGAAAAAAAATATTTTAAGAAGAACACAAACTTTGTCAAAAACACCGGCCAGCGAAGGATTGGTGCTAATGGCCTATGGAGATGCTACCTATAACAAGGAATGGACAGCCCTGCTTAACGATGTAGGTGAATTTGTTCAATCAAACACAGGCATCACCAAACATTCCTATGGCTGGTGTGGTCATGTGGCTCACTACAATCCCGATTCCACCACAGTGGCCATTAATCGGGTGTTGAAAGAAAAAGAGACGGCCTTGGTAGTACCCGTGCTGGTTGCGCACGATGAAATGTTTCAGGTAAAAATAATTGGCGATGGAATTGAAAACATCAAAAATTCGAAAGAAAAGGTAAGGTATGTAGCCGATGCCATTTTACCCGATGCCAATGTGGAGAAATGGGTAATTGATATCATCAGAAGATACGTGGATCAAGTACAAAACGAGTCTGTTCTTGTTCAATGAAATCCGTTTTTATGAGGAAGGTGCGAAAGCTGAATATCGCAACGCACCGTGATTTGGGATACTTCTTTTCCACACTGATTATTATTTACTGCCTCTCGGGGTTTGCCCTCAATCATCTTAATGATTGGAATCCGGACTTTATTATTGAAAAGGAGACCCTAACCATTAGTGGAAATTATTCAAGCGATAATCTCACCAGCGAACTGATTAAAGAGTTTGGAAAGCAAGTAAAGGAAACTGATTACAAAGTATACGATGTCCCCTCACCCGGGAAAGTCAAAATCTATTACGACAACGCCTCGTTGCTCATTGATTTTACCACCCATCAGGGCGAATACGAAAAAATAATGAGGCGGCCAGTTTTCTATCAATCAAACCTGCTTCATCGAAATAGCATTCGGGGATGGAAATGGGTCTCTGATATTTTTGCAGGAATGCTCATTATTATAAGTATTACAGGATTGTTTGTGCTTAAAGGGAAAAATGGAATTTCAGGGCGCGGAAAGTGGTGGATTGGGGCCGGAGCACTCCTGCCAATTCTGGTGCTACTGATTAATGAAGCTCTCCAGTAGCCTTTATTGTACGCTTCTGAGCACCCACTTGTACAAAATCGGATACTGACTAAACCAAAATGTTCCACTAATGCCAATACTGGCCGCTAATTATGCTGGCCGCAGATTTGCAAGGAAGTTTTAAACTCTTTGCCAATGAGAATATTTATTGCGATTGCTTTGTGGTTTATTTTGTTTGTACTCTGCTGGCCGTTGGCTATTGTCTTGTTCTTCCTCTTTCCAATTATCTGGTTGTCGCTGTTGCCATTCCGAATCCTGGGTTTTACTCTGGAGGCCGTATTCAAACTTATCCGGGAGATATTCCTTTTACCTTTTAGAATAGTAAAGGCGATTTGAGTTTTTCAATTTCCAACAATTCTTCTTGCCTCCCGAAATAATTTTGTCTGTAGAAAAAGTTGAGAAAGAGTCGTTCGGATTGAGTGAATTTTAAAAGCGAACCATTTTAACTACCTGTTTTTGTTGAATGCAAATAAGCTTCTCGCTTCTTAAGAGATCCATCCAATATAAAAGTACCGACAGGTACCAGGGAAGCCACCAGGGCAATTAAGACGCCATACAGGCCCCAGTCCATAGCACGAATAGCCAAAGTAACTGCCCCTATGTAAAGGATAAACAAAACACCATGCGCCCAGCCAACCCATTGCACGGCCAACGGAAATCCGAAATAATATTTTAAGGGCATGGCAATAAGCAACAAGACCAGGAAGGAAATACCTTCCGCAATGCCAACAATTCTCAGGTTTCTAATGCTTTTCATCTGTCTATATTTTTCTATCAAGGTTGTAAGTATTTGCATGGCCATGCATAAACAAAAACGACTGTCCGTTTTAAGATTACGGACAGTCGTTACTCTAACCACTATAACTAAGCTCCTTTCTTTAAAAGTGCAAACTCAACTTTTGGCCGTCCTCTTTCGCCCGAAGTAGTAAGAGCGCTAAACTTCAACTTATAATAGTTACCATCCGCATCTTTGATTACATAGAATCGATCGGTACGAACTGCAGGCGCAGCACCTGGACCGCCACCGGAACGCCAGCTGGCCCCAATTTTTACCTGACTTTGATTGCTAAAATCAAGGGCGGCAATGTCACTTTCTCCAAAGGCCTCATAGGTTTTAGTAGCCACCAACACCTGAACGGTTTGAACTGAAGCCGTATTTTGTAAAACAATATCCTGGAAATAATATGGTATCGGTCCCGAACCAAAATTGGTTGAGTTTGAGAAAGCCGTCCAGGCAATATCCCACCGATCAGTCGCAGGGTCAACGGCTACAATGCCTGTTGCAAAACTTGCATACTGAAAGGCATGCGTTGTGTTCTTGGCAATTTGTATTTCCGAAAAGGATGTTGCATTAATGTCGGCATGTTGCAGGGTGTATCCGTTTCCATTTCTTGTCACTCTGATTTTTTTCCAGCCAAGCTCAGGGGCGGGTGTGCCCGGTCCCTGGCCCCGGTTAATAATAAATACTTTATTTTCTGATGCCGTAGCGGATACCGCTGCGATAGCTGTTTTTGTAAGGTCACCACTTGGATCGTCAATCCAGGTTATGGCTTCTGAAACCCAGGCTGGCGGAGTAGCTAAATTAATTGCCGCAAAAACGGCTGGCAAGGACAATTGTAACCCAAAGCCTGTTGTGTCGGCCGCGGTAACAGCATTCAAATCTGTTTTATTGATAGCGCGGGCCATCATTCCATTGGATGAATTAAGGATTACCCTAAAGTCGCTTCCGGAAGAAAATCCTAAATCCCAGGTATTACGGGCAACCGCAGTTTGCCTGTTGGCACTCAAATCAATAAACACTTTATTGGGATAGGTTGCTCCACCCCCATTCAATTCCATAGCCCCGCTAACCGCCACAATCTCAGCAAAGGTTAATGTCAATTGAGTCTTTTCTCCGAGCACCAAAGATTCGGGGGCTGAAACAATAGTGAATACAATCTGCTCATCTCCATCAAAAAGGGCTCCTTCTGTTTTATTTATAACAAAGGAAGTTTCTGTGTCACCAACCATCAGGGGAATCGAAAAAGAACTTCCTGATGCGGCCGGGGTTGTAGAAAAATCAGTTCCATAGCTAACCCCTGTACCTTCAAATTGCACCGTCAACGTTGCTTCTTCTGTCACTTCGCGAGAAAGACTTATTTTAATAGTCAGCTCACTTTCACCGGCATTCATGCCCAACTGATCCGACTCAAATTCAACTAAATTATCCGGCAATTCAGGATCTTCTTTACAGGAAGAAAAAAACACGAAACAAGCTATTGTTATAAAGGATAGAGTTCTTTTAAAGAAATGATTCATACCGTTTTTATTTGTTTAATGAATAGGAAATAGTTAAGAAAAATGATCGGCCATAGCCTACCGGGCGCGCACCGTTGGACGTATGCACTCCTCCAATAACAGCCGTATTATTTATGTTAGTGATGTTAAAGAGATTTTTTACCCCGGTTGTTAATGTAACGTGCTTACCAAATACTTTTTGAGCACTTAAATCGGCCCAGTTAAAAGAATTGATTTGTGCTAACCGGGCAATGGTTGTTCCGTTTTCTGACACCAATTCGTAGAAGGGTGTTTTACCGGTAAACTTATAGTAGAGTGAAAAGCTCAACCCGGCCTGCCTAACTTTATAAGTGGCTGAGGATGTTACCTCCGGACTCCAGACAAATTCATCCAGGTCATTATAACTTTCTCCTAATTGATTGTATCTGCCTGTGTAGGCAAAACCGATATTGACCTCCCACGCAGACGCCTTCCAGGTATTATTCCAGGTAAGACCTTTGGTTTTATACTTGTCAATATTCAGATAGGTTGTGATGAATGTATTGCCCGGCTTTTGTCCATAGCCAATCATATTATCAATGCTGTTGTAAAACCCGCCAACCGCAATCGTAATTTTTTGATTATCTCTTTCCAGAAGATTCAAGTTCCATGAGCCGTTAAAACTGTGTGAGAGTTCGGCCTCTAAATCCGGGTTTCCTTCTATCGCGTGGCTGGCATCAAAGAAATCAAAGTATAATTCACGCAAGGAAGGAGCACGGAAACCTCGCCCATAAGAAAGGCGAAGGTCTTGCTTATTGGATAATTTGAATTTTGTGTTTAATGAAGGAATTACGGGCGGTGCCGTGTAAACCGTATTGTAAACGGTTCGCAATCCAGGCCGTATCTGAATAGCCGAATTCACTTTCCATTCACCAGAAACAAAAAATGCATAATCTCCCAGAGATTGGGTTCCCTCTTTAACACGGCCGCCACTTCCACTTTCATAATTCAGATCAAGACCGGGCTGTAAAGAAAGTTTGTCGTTGAGCTTATACTGAAAGGTGCCTCGCAAAGTAAGCCCATCAAATTTAGTTACATCTTGTAAGCCGACACCCAAAGCCAGGCGCACATCCCCGGTGGTTTCATTTACAGTGGTAGTCTGCGTTTTGCGCTGAAAGTCCGTAAAAGCTAGCGCTCCGTTAAATTGAAATTTATCAGAAAAAGCATGAGCCCCCTGCACCTGATGCATTTGGCGATTGGTAATATAATTCTGGTCTAATGCTTCGCCTCCCTGAAACACACCCGGATTATAAATGTCTTCATTCAGGTAGTCTATCCGATAATAAATGTTCGACTTATCCCAATCAAAACCGGTAAGCATGCTGGCCAGATATTGTGTTTTCGGATGCCACTGCTTGTCTCTTCCTTCCGCATTGCCTTGCCAGCCACCAAAATAATTGCGACTTCCGTCTAAACGGATCCGAAAACTATTTTTAGAATATCCGCCACCAAGGCTCTGGTTATGAATCCCTTCCTCCCAACTATACTCAGAACCAACCGTTTCTTCATGCAGGTTTACTGAAAGATCAATTTTTCCTTCAACTGATTTTTTTGTGATAATATTAATAACCCCGGCCAATGCATCGGCACCATATACCACCGACATAGGTCCTTCAATAATTTCGATGCGTTCAATTGTATTAACATTTATCTGGTTGATGTTGATCTCATTTGATGTTCCTTGCCGCCCCACCATAGGCACGCCATCAATCAACACTTTTACATTTTGCCCGGCCAACCCCTGCATGGAAAGGTTAGATCCACCCAACGCCAGATCCTGAGAAAAACGAATATTTAATTCCGTATTTAAAACATCCTGAAGTCGAACAGCACCCTTTGCGGCAATTTGTTCAAGTGGAATTGTTTTAACCT
>JAEUUB010000247.1 GCA_016787745.1 Cyclobacteriaceae bacterium | reverse complement strand
TTTTCCTGAATTTACCGCTGTGGAGATAAAGGATATCTTAATGAAATCATCGCGCAAGTTCGATAACCTTACGGTTCAAAAGCCCGGTGGTGGAAAAACCAATTTTAACCAACTCAGTATTTCGGGAGGTCTTGTTAATTCGTACGAGGCAGTAAGGATGGCACAGGAACTAAAGCAACAGAAGGTAATTAAAAAGTAAGTATAACTTTTAACCGGCAACTTGTTCTCCCTAAATTTTGGAACTTGCCTCAGTCTAAAATTAACATCAGGCGAAAGTTGAGGCCTGAGCTTCTGCCCTTTGTATCAAAGCGATCGAGTGTGATGAACCGTTGATTCGCACTGAATTGCACTTTTTGGTTAAGCCACCAGTTAGCGCCCACAGAAAATGTACGCATATCTCCGCCAGTCAGGTTTGCCTGGTTCATTTTAAGTAAGGAATACCGGACACTTACCTCAAGGGCTCCCCAGGCTTTGTAACCAATGGGTTTTGAAACCGGAACAGGATCAAAAATACCACTGCGTTTTCGGTAAGGTCTCATCTCGCCCGTTGCTACCCACGAACCACTGATATTGTATCCGAACGGATTTGAATCTCCATCTGTATCTGATGAGATTTTGTTGCCCAGAAACTCAAACCCTAACATATAAGGTCCTTTTCGCCAATAAGCTTCAACATCATACGTGATGAAACTATTTGCATTAATCGGGGTGGTTTCCACAAACAATGGAGAAACAAAAAACTCAGCCTCTTTTTTTCCGGTAACAGGCAACTTGGCATTGGAGTGCCTAAGTCCAAACCCGAGGTGTAATAAATTACTTTCGTCTTCCGATAAATAAGGAAGCCCTGTAATCCGACCTGTTACTTGCGTAGGGGTAGCTGCATAGGTAGTATCCGATTCAAGCCAGTTTCTGAAAATACCAGCCGCCCATGTGGCACGTTGGTTTGCGACTGTCCCATTCAACAGCACGCCCACATTCCGGGCCGGCAGAAAGGCATCCTCGGCTGCTTGTCTTTCCTGCCACGGCAAAAAGAGTAAGGTTGTAAGCCGGTCCATGGAAATAAGGCTCCTTCTGTTTGCCCACACTTAGTGTAATGTTTGACGGCAGGGGAATATCAAGGCGCATATCAAAAAGTGTAAGCACATTGTCTGTTTTTGAATCGTAGCCCCGGTCGAATGAATTGTTGGTTAAGAAGATTGTGTATACCCAAGGCTTTTTGAATTTCAACGTTCCGATAAATCCGAACCGAAGCGCCCGTAGTTCACCCAAAGAATTCGTTTCCAGGTCCCTACCTGAGATTCGCTGGCTTCATCTTGTGAAGTCCATTGCAGCCTGTCGAGGACAAGACATCCGTTGAACAAGCCCGATATAAATTTATTCTCAAACTTGTTCCATTTTTTTGCATTGTAGTAGTTGCGTCCTTATGGTAATTATCGGAAAGCGAATGCGGGATAGATTTCTAATAACCGATGAGCAGGAATCAAGAGGGAGCGTAAATTCTTTGCTGGGTGCGCTGTTTGGATTATGGGGATTTTTACTGGCCTTTACGTTTAGCAATGTATCGACCCGGTTTGAAAATGTGCGAACCATGATGGTAGACGAAGCCAGTATGATTCGAAACGTTTCTCTTCGCATTGAAATACTTCCCGACACACTTCGTGACAAGTTTCGCCAACTTCAGGAAATGTTTTAACTTGGTAGAGTACAGAATTGGTAAAGAAGAGTTCCAACAAAAAAAGTAAACCAAAAATCTATGTGTCGCTGGATGGCATACTCGGGTGGATCAATCAGGCTGAATGATTTGCTCTTTGAACCCAAGGATAATTTAATTGATCAAAGTTTAAGCTCCCGTTCGGCCGAAACACCTACCAATGGCGATGGATTTGGAGTTGGCTGGTATGGAAACTGGAAATTTCCCGGACTCTTCCGAAGTATCCGGCCGGCCTGGAATGATTTTAACTTACGCGACCTGGCGTTAAATATTGAGTCAAAG
>JAEUUB010000213.1 GCA_016787745.1 Cyclobacteriaceae bacterium | reverse complement strand
AAAGATCCACCCCCACTCCATCTCTTCCCATTAGAAATCATAACGCCTCAAAATGTTTCTACGTATTTATCACACGAAGGGAACCAATCAGGCATCTCGATTTGATCATTTGTCGTAATTTCGAGGCTTGATTATTCTATGAAGAAATTTGAGCAATACCCCATTTCATTAACCAATTCGCTCTCAGGAAAAAAAGAAGTTTTTAAACCTATACATCCCGGCTTTGTAGGGATGTATGTCTGCGGACCTACGGTTTATAATAATGTTCATCTGGGTAACGTACGAACATTCCTAACCTTTGATGTTGTTTCGCGCTACTTTCGATTCCTTGAGTATAAGGTCCGGTATGTACGGAATATCACTGACGTGGGGCATCTGGAGAATGATGCCGATGAAGGGGAAGATAAAATCGCAAAGAAAGCCCGGTTAGAGCAACTGGAACCGATGGAAGTTGTGAAGCATTACACAGAGGGATTTCATGAGGTGATGCGCCAGTTTAATATTCTTCCGCCCAGCATTGAACCCAGTGCTACAGGTCATATTGTTGAACAAATTGAAATAACAAAAAATTTGCTCGACAAGGGATTGGCTTATGAATCGAATGGGTCGGTTTATTTTAATGTGCGCAAATACAATCAGGAGAATCATTACGGAATTTTATCGGGTCGCAACATTGAAGAACTTATGGAAAGCGGCCGTGAGCTTGATAACCAGGATGAGAAGCGTGAGAAAATAGATTTTGCTTTGTGGAAGAAAGCTTCTCCCTATCATATTATGCGTTGGCCCTCGCCTTGGGGTGAGGGGTTTCCCGGTTGGCATCTTGAGTGTACCGTAATGAGTACCAAATATCTTGGCGAAACCTTTGACATTCATGGCGGGGGCATGGACCTTAAGTTTCCGCATCATGAATGTGAAATAGCACAAGGCAAGGCAGCAACCGGTAAAACCCCGGTTAATTATTGGCTGCACTCGAACATGCTTACCGTTAACGGACAAAAAATGAGTAAGTCGCTGGGCAATTCGTTTTTACCCAGTGAATTATTTGCCGGAACGCATAGCCTGTTGGATCGGGGATATGGTCCCATGGCCGTGCGTTTTTTTATGTTGCAGTCGCATTACTCAAGTACCCTTGATTTTTCGAATGAGGCTTTACAAGCGGCAGAGAAGGGATTTAAAAAGTTAATAAACTCAACAAACCTGCTAAAGAAAATGGATCCAGCAGGTAGTTCTGCAATAAATCAGGCAGCCGATACCGAGTTATCCCGCTTGACAAAGGAATGCTATTTCACCATGAGTGATGATTTTAATACCGCTAAAACATTGGCTGTACTCTTTGAAATGTCGGGGCGGATTAATGACATGAAGGCGGGCACGTTGCCCCTGGAATCCCTATCACACAATACATTCAATGAATTTAAAAATACCTATTTAGGATTCATGGAAAATGTACTTGGCCTTAAAGAAGAGGAAGAACAGAACAGTGAAATTCTGAATGGCACCATAGGACTGCTTATCGACTTGAGAAAGAAAGCCAAGGCTGATAAAAACTTTTCGTTATCTGATAAAATAAGAGACGACCTGAAAAAACTGGGTGTCCAGATCAAGGATGGCAAAGATGGCGAGATGACTTTTTCCTTCGATTGACTCATTTTAGTCAAGAATAAAGGGAGCATCCGCTTTTGAATAGTTTCTGGAGAGGATTGAATTCTTAAGCGCAAAAAAAGATTCATAAGGACCCTCAGCACTTAATTTATTCATTAACCAGGGAGGCAATGATCCACTGGGATCGATTTCCATTCTGTATTCAACTTTTAGTCTGTTAAGCCCAACGGGTTCTATATGCCAGGTTGAACGAGATAAGGGCACACGAATGATACCTTCTTTTTGAGGAATGTAATCCGGAAGACCCCGGTAATGAAATACCATCTTTCTGGTAAGAGAGTCCTGTTCAACTCTCAAGTGAACTACGAGATCCCGATTGCTTATTGGCCAGGGCGACATAATCTCAGCATAATAAATTAACTCATTTCGGCTAATGGTCTTTAAAATAACTGCCTGAGTGGTGTTATACTGCCACTCCGTATACCGTACAATATCCATTATCATGGCGGCCAACTGGGGTGCCGATGCATTCACTTCGAAGGAGGCCTTGATGGAGTTAAACTTTGATTGATCATTCGTACAGCTAAACACTTTAATGCTGTGTTGATCTTTTCTTAATTCACATTTTTCCTGACACAGGACAACCCTGGAGAGTAAAATTCCCAGCATGAGTAAGCATATTGGACCGATAGGGCGCATTTTTGGTGCGAGATGGTATCGCAATGTATCATAATTACAATCCAAAACTATCACCCAACTTTTCTGGATCCGCATGTGCCTTCAACCTTACAATCTAAATCATCTTCAAAACCCCGCGCACATACCCAAGGGATTCTGCAGCGCCTGGTATTGGATCATCTCCATCCTTCTCATATTCCAGAGAAAGATTTCCGGTATAACCAATCTTCACGATCGTTCTCAGAAATTTTGGGATATCAATGATACCACGTCCAATTTCTACGGGAGTTCCATCTTCCTCTGCACGATTCTCATCTTTCAAGTGACAATCAAATAAGCGGTCTTTATATTTCATTGTTAACTCAGCAGGGTCTTCTTTTATGCGCACCACATGACCAATGTCTATACAAAGACCAATTCGTTTATCAAGGGTCTTGATCCGATCATACACATGGGTCGGACTTCTATAAAGTTCATCCCCAGGTCCATGATTGTGAATGGCCATTTTTATATCATATTCTTTTACTTTCCTTTCCACTAAAGGAAGAAATTCA
>JAEUUB010000206.1 GCA_016787745.1 Cyclobacteriaceae bacterium | reverse complement strand
ATCTTGAAGTAAATCATCCAAGCCCTTTTCGACAATTGGATTATCACAGTTAGGATTTTCTTAAGAGTTATGGAAAAGCCAATGTAAGGTTACAACCCAAAAGAAAGTAATTCCTGGTGTATCGCTTAAGTATTATTATTTTTTTAAATGGCTTTTAAGACAAGTACCATTCTAAGATAATGTATGGAATCCATTAACAAAGTAAAATTTACCTTCAAGCTGTCTGTTACATTTGATGTAACCCCTTTCTGGAAGTGATCCCTCCAAGAAAGTCTCTTGATACCTGAACCTATGCCCATATGAAAAGACTTTCCGTTTTTTTACTGTTACCTATTTTCCTTTTTAATAAATCTTTGTCTCAGCCTTCAGTACCTGTTGATCTTTTCACAGGAAAAGCACAGGTGAATATTCCTATTTGGAATGCGGCACTCACCAGCGTACAGGTACCCATTAGTATGGTATATAATGGGGGTGGAGTTAAAGTTGAAGAAGTTGAAAGTACAGGGGGTGTTGGTTGGACTCTGGTGGCGGGAGGACAAATAACCCGGGAATTACGCGGAATACCTGACGATTATGATATTAGCGGAGATATTCGAAAAGGGTGGCTGACACTTGGATACACAAACACATTTACACCAGGCACTGAGCAAGCTAATTGGAATACGCTTAACTCATTTTTCAATAACAAGTATGATACTGAGCCCGACATTTTTACGATTTCTGCTCCGGGACTAAGTGGCAAGTTTGTATTTGATAATAGTCAGATCATTCGAAAAATTCCGTATCAGGATTTAAAAATTACATACACGAAAGATGGAAGTAACCGGATAAATTCATTTACCATAACTACAAATACAGGCTTTAAATATCTGTTTAATCTCCCTGAGCAAACTTCGCGGCAGGCCACTCAAAATGGAACCACTCCGGTAACGCACTTTATTAAAGATTACAATGATTTTAGTCAGAAGGCAACCTTTAATCACAGTTGGAAGCTAACACAAATGATATCCCCTTCAGGTGAAGTTATCTCTTTGGCGTATACCAATAACAATACAATTACCACTACCCGTAAAGTTCAGGTTTCCATTCCTTCAAGTAGTCCAGCGCCACCGGCCAACATAACAGGGCCATTAACGCACCTTTACTCAATGACAGACGATTTGGAGACGCGAACGTTAAGTGGAATCAGTTATGGTTCGTTTTCAATTACTTTCGGATGGTCAAACAACCTGATCTCATACATAGAAGTAAAAGAGAATACCCAAAATCAGGTAAAACGATTTTCTTTTTCCTATCGAGGTGTAAAATATTGGGCCGATAATCTAGGGTCTGTTGTCAAATACTTCCTTAAGCAAATTAATGAAGAGGGAAACTGTACAGCCTTTCCGGCTCATAGTTTCGAATACTACAGTGTTAATTATGCAGACAATACCACGACAATACCCTTCAATGAGAAAACCAGTCAGGATTTCTGGGGATATTATAATGGCCAAAGCGCAGCCAGTTGGGGTTTGATTCCAAGAGTTTTTCTCAATGAGAATGCATCGGATGGCGAGCGATTTAGAATTGCATTTAAGAGCGGATATACTCAGATTCAGTGCCCCAATAACAGGAAAGTTAATCCAGCTACAGTTTATCATGGATCATTGTCCAAAATAATTTATCCGGCCGGTGGATTTGCCACCATTCAGTATGAAGCGGCCGCGTATAATGACTTTGGAATTGATACATTGGGTGGAGGTGTACGTGTAAAACAAGTAATAATTAATGATGGCGATAGCAATACAGACAATAATATAATAACCAACTATGAATATAAGTTGGCTAATGGCCAAAGTAGTGGCCGTTTACTTTATAATCCCGCGTTTTGTTTTGCTGATGGAACCAATTATGTGCTTGTTCCTGAAAATTTATCCCCGGATACTGAGGTTCGGTACGAGCAGGTAACGGTTAAACAGCCGGGTAAAGGAAAAACTGTTTATCAATATTTAGTACCCGGAGTTTATCCGAATATAAGTTTGGTAGCACCGTATTCAGACTTCTCAGCTACGCTAACCAGAGTGGCTCGAAATGGTTCCACACCCATCGGTAATCTTAAAGATGCCAAATACTATGCATATCCTTATCCTTATTCAACGAATTATGAATTCGAACAAGGCCTACTTAGCCGCATAAGTGAGTACGCGGAAAATGCATCACAACCTTTAAAAGAGAGGATTCTGAATTACAAGAGGTTATCTTCTTCACCAACTACCATTACTGCAACAAAATTTGATAAATACAATAATACCAACACATTTAGTTTTGGGCAATACAAAATTTTAACCAACGTAATTCGAGTTCTGGATACTGAACAAACTTTAGTCTATGATCCCGCAAATTTGTCAAGTTCAGTTTCGGACCTTATAACGTATACCTATAATACCGCGAATTTGCTGAGCGAGGTTTCCAGAACAAACAGTAATAATGACACCTATAAAAAGAAAATTTTGTACGCTAAAGATTTCAGTTCTATCGCAAACATAAATGCGGGAGGTGCTGATACTGCAAAGGTGAAACAGTCGCAATCATTAAAGCGCATGAATGACGCGACTAACTACCACATGCACGGGGTACTCATTGAAGAGACGAATTCGTTGATTAAGTCAGGAACAGAGAGTTTCCTGTCGTCAAATCTTACCTTGTTCAGCGACTTTTCAACGGGGGCACTCCCGGTGCCAAAAATTCTCCCCATCAGTATTCACTCTTACAATGGCGAGCCGGGATTTGCCCGGGCTAATGTTGTAACGAATGGATCTTACCAGGAATTTAACTACAGTGCTAAGTACAGAAGAGCAGCAACCTTTACTTCCTACAACGAAGTTGGAAATTTAATATCATCAACGGATTTGCAGCGGAACACGCAATCTGCTCATCTGGGGTACAATAATACGTTGCCGATAGCTTCTATTTCAAACGCAAAACCCAACGAAGTTGTCTTTTCAAACTTTGACACCTTCTCACGGTTTCAATTTAATCCACCGTATACTATTTCCACTGATAGTTGGTCGGGTCATCAAAGTGTTAGCTTAACATCATCGGCAACTATTAAGCGCGATGCCGTTACCAATACGGTGGGTAGTTCAGGGTTTTATAGATTTACCTGCCGCGCAAAAGCCACCACGGCCTCCAATATTTCCGTTAAGGCAAGAGTTTTTAATGGATCAACGTGGATTGAAACACTTATCACGTATCCGGCAAGTGCTAGCGGCATGTGGGTTTTCCTTGAAAAAAGGATCCCCATGACAGGCATTCCGTCTGCCTTTAGTTTTGAAGTTGGAGCCACTGCAAATGTGCTTTTAGATGATGTTGCCTTTTATCCTGAGCGGGCAGAATTAACAACGTTTGGGTATCAACCCATATATGGTATAACCTCTGTAAGCGATACGCGTGGAAATACACAATTTAAAGACTACGATGAATTGGGCAGGCTGAAATACATTCGTAATACAGATAGAGATATAGTGGAAGTAATTGATTATAAATATAAAAACGCCCCTGTTAATACCCTTAAATCTAATTTTACAATATCAGCCCCCAACTCAACTATCCAGGCCGGCTCGAGTAGAACATTTACAGCTCCTGTAAATTGCGTTGCTGTTAATTACGTATGGAAGGTAAATGGAACCTTGTTTGGTGCCAATACGAGTACCTTAGTACATACTTTTCCAACACCGGGTGAGTACTTTGTGGAGTTGCAGGTTTCGCAGGTAGGGTATGAAACGAGCACAAGCAAATACAAATATCAGGTTTATCCACCACCCTTAAATGTCACAGTAGGCGTTTTGCCCGCTACCTCGCCAGAGAATACCTATTCAATTAAGTACTGCGACAATGGGGGAAATGCGAGAACTTTTACCGTAGGCATTACAGGTTGCTATACAGCTCCTAACACAAGTTACAGTTGGTATTACAAGACAGCCAATGATGCAAACTTTATTTTGGCAGCAGTCAATTCAACGAATAGCAATTATACGTTTCGATATTCGGATGTTGGTATAGGCTGGGATTACCGGGTGTACTTTGAAGTAATGTGTGTGGTAACAAGTCTTTGTACTTCGGGTGGTTCGACCTACGCAGTAAGCGGAAGTTCGGCACCTATTCTGATAAACTACGATACTACTTCAACACACTATTGCCCCTAATCGCCTGATTATGAAAAAAGTTCTTCTCTTGCTTTGCGGTAGTCTTATGGTTTCAACTCTATGCATTGGCCAGGCAACTATTAGCGGTGCTACTTCTATTTGTGTTGAAACAAATAATACCAACTCGCATACGTATACCCTGAATGGTACAGGGCTTTATAACACGTTTTGGTCTGTTTCGGGTGGAGATATTATTTCACAAAATAATACATCGGTAACCATCCGTTGGAAAAATGGTATTGGCTATGTAGGTTCTGTTTCCCTTCAGGAAGTTTGCGAAACCGTTTATCCTGATCCCGTATGGTATTGTAATAATCTTACCCAATGGATTTGTGATTGGGATTGGGAACTACAAGAC
Source organism: Cyclobacteriaceae bacterium (assembly GCA_016787745.1). Classification (GTDB taxonomy): domain Bacteria; phylum Bacteroidota; class Bacteroidia; order Cytophagales; family Cyclobacteriaceae; genus ELB16-189. Next base: position 4,025 of record JAEUUB010000206.1, on the reverse strand, counting down.
TGGGTAAATTGCCGGTGGGAAAGTTGGCAGGAGTGCGATTGGGGTTATGGTCCCCCCTACACACAATGCTATACCCAGGAAGTTACAGCGAGTCTCTCCCCTTCCAATTCGGTAGCCGCCCCTGCCACCTCTTTTTCAATACTATATAATTGTGGGGTAAACTACCAGATTACAAGAAATGGAACACCGGCCAGCGGACACACCTGGTATTGGCAAGACACCAACAATGGTTTTAGTACCGCGAATTCCGGCAGCAGTTACCTGGTAACTACACCGGGAGTTCGATATCTGAGAGCTAAAAATGGAAATTGTTGGAGTGATGCCGTTGCCGTTACCGTGTTGGCCGATGCTCCTACATTAGGCGGCACTGTTACCTCTAGTGTGGAAGCCTTTAATTCTGCCTCGGGTACGCTTAACCTCACGGGCAGTAATGGTAACGTTATGCGGTGGGAGCAAAGTTTTAACAATGGGCCGTGGGGCAACATTTCAAATACAACCACATCCTTAAATTACTCGGGGATTACGGTTAATACTCAATACCGGGCGGTATCAAAAAACGGAGTTTGCAGCGAAGCAGTCTCTACCCCGGCTACCATCACCATTTATCAAAATCCTTCGCTAACCCTAACCGGCCCTGCGGTTCTTTCGTATGGAGGTGTCACTTCCCTTTCTGTTACTCCTGCAAGCTACTACAGTTATACCTGGTACAAAGATGGGGTAGTTGTACCCACACTATCAGGACCTATGCCGGCCATAAAAGAGCCCGGCAAATATAAAGTAGCGGTTAAAGGATCAGCAACTTCACCCTTGAGTAGTCCTACGGCCGAGATTACCATTTCTGCACTTAGTTTTCAAAATTCAAATTACAGAAGCATCACCCGCATTCGCAAAGCCGGGGTAACCGCGGCCACCAATTTATATTCTCTCAATGTACTTGAATTAGCCCAGGCGGTTGAATATCATGATGGTTTGGGCCGCACAATCCAAACTGTAATAGCCGGGCAGTCACCCAAAAATGGAGATATCGTGCAGCCCGTTGCGTATAACAAATACGGCCTGGTGGATACTACTTTTTTGCCTTACACAACCCCCGGCCTGGAAGGCACCCAACGAACTGCCGCAATAAAAGGCACAGGCAATACTTACACCTCGAGTGAACAGTATAAATTTTATCAGGGCACATACAATGGCGCCAATGCAACCAAATTACCTACAGCCGAGGATGGCAACACGGCCCCCTACGCAATTACCAAGTACGATAACAGCCCTTTGTTTCGCGTTACTGAACAAGGAGCGCCAGGCACAGACTGGCAACCGGGCACCTTACATACCATGCGCCCGGTTTTTAGAGTTAATACCGCTGCCGATGCTGTAAAAATCTGGACAATTAATGGACCCGCTACGGTAGCTCCATTAACGTACGGTGCCGGGTTGCTTGCCGTTTCAGAAACCAGGGATGAGAATAACAACCAAATACTTGTTTACTCAGATAAACTGGGGCGCACATTGCTTAAGCGTGTGCAGGAAGGAACTATGTTTTTGGAAACCTATTTTGTGTATGACGACCGGGGCAATCTTGCGCTGCAAGTACCCCCCAAAACGGTGGCAGCCATTAACGCGGGAAGTACCTGGAACTCTACCTTACGCGATACATGGTGTTTTACCTACACCTATGATGAGTTTAATCGGCTTGTTGAAAAGAAAACACCCGATGCCGCTGTTGTATACTACGGCTACGATAGATTCGATCGCCTGGTATTAATGCAGGATGGATTTTTACGTGCCGATTCAAACAAATGGATGTTTACCAAGTATGACATCAAAGGCAGGCCGGTAATGTCGGGTATTTATAAAAACGCCACGCATGTTTCGCGTTCCGCCATCCAAACGAATGTTCTTAACCCGTTATATGCCACGGGTGTTTGGTACGAAGAGCGTGGCACCGCGTTACACGGCTATACAAACCAGAGTTTCCCAACTTCGCATTACGGGGGAGCTGTTTTACGCGTGCTGGCGGTTAGTTATTACGACACCTATGATTTTGATAATAATGGCACGGCCGACTTCAGTTATACGGTGCAAGGGATACCCGGTGAAGGAACGCAGGGAAGCGCATTTGGATTACCCACAGGGTCAAAACAGGTTGTGCTGGGTGCCGGAAACTGGCTCTTCAGCTACCTTTTTTACGATAAGTTTGGTCGGGTTATTCAACACCGCAGCAACAATCACTTATCGCTTACCGTTGACAACCTGACAACTAACGTATACGACTTTGAAGGAAGAGTTCTGCAAACAAAAAAATACCACAATGCCGGAGGCGCCAATCAGGTTACCGTGGTTAATAAATTTACATACGATTTAAGCGGTCGCTTAACAAAAGTTTATCAAAACAATAACAGCGCTCCTACCGATCAGTTGGTGGCCCAATATGAGTACAATGAATTAGGGCAGTTGGCAGATAAGAAATTGCATAACACATCGGGCACTAATTTTTTACAATCGGTAGATTACCGGTATACCATGCGGGGTTGGCTTAAGTCAATTAATAATGCGCAGTTGCAAGTGAACGCTGCCAATAACGATGATAGCAATGATTTTTTTGGGATGGAACTTGTATACAACAAAACAGAAGCGGGGCTTAGCAATACCCAATATTACAATGGAAATGTGAGCGCGGTTAAATGGAAGGGCCCCGGTACTACAGGCGCGGCAGACCAGCGCAGCTACATGTATACGTATGATAAGAGTGATCGCCTGAAGAAGGCTGCCTTTCAGGCTCACACAGGCACCGGGTGGACCCAGGAAGTAAATACCTTAAACGAGGAGATTGCCTACGATGCCAACGGCAATATTACTACCCTACTGCGTAACCAAAATGCGCGAAGCAACAGCGGTAGTGCCGTAATTAGCGCCCCGCAAGCGCTCGATAACCTTACCTATACGTATGCTACAGGCAACCAGATTAGTAAAGTGGAAGATAGCGGCCTGAGTGCGGGATTTAAGAACGTAAATACCCCAACGGAGTACACCTATAACCCTAATGGGGCGCTCACTAAAGATGATAACAAAGGCATTCAAACGATTGCCTACAACGAATTAGGCAAGCCTGTTACTGTAACCTACAGCGGCACTCCCGCCAAATCGGTGCAATACACATACGATGCCGCAGGTAATAAATTAAAAATGGTGACCACCGTGGGCAGCACAGTAACCACAACCCACTATGCAGGCGGTTTTGTTTACGAAGGCGCCAGCCCCGTCCTCAGTTTTTTTGGCAGCCCCGAAGGGCGGGTAGTTAAAAACGGAAGTGCACTTGAATATCAATATGCGCTTGCCGATCATCAGGGTAATACACGAATAGTGTTTACCTCAGCTACACCCGCGCCCGTAGCTAGCAGCACCACTATGGAAGCTGCAACAGATGCCAATTTTCAAAATTATACAAATAGGGTTGGCTTTAATTTGATGGACCATACGGATGCCGGTACTACCTACACGTACGCGCAAAAACTAACAGGCGGCTACAACGCCCAGGTAGGGGTGGCCAAAAGTTATAAAGTTTATGCCGGTGACAAAGTAAAAATAGAAGCCTGGGCAAAATATCAGAACCCCGGCAGCACGGCAAGTAACCTCGCGGGCTTTGCCAATGCCTTGTATGCGGCCTTTGGGGTACCTGCTCCGGCCGGGGGCGAAACCGGTACAGTATCTTCGGCACTTAAAATTTGGGGCGGCCTGATTGCTGCTGGTTTTGCCGGCAACAACCCGCCCGACCCTGATGCCCCCAAAGCCTTTGTAAACATTATTGTGTTCGATAAAAACTATAAACTGTTAGATGCCGCATGGGAGGCTGTAGACCCTACTGCCAACCAGGTGGGCGCCACCCCCGTAGTGCCGCACGACTACCTGATGCGCGAGTACACTGCCAAAGAAGAAGGGTATGTGTTTATGTATGTGAGCAACGAAAATGCTACCTTGGTAGACGTTTACTTTGATGATATTGTAATGACGCACACCAAAAGCAACGT
>JAEUUB010000200.1 GCA_016787745.1 Cyclobacteriaceae bacterium | reverse complement strand
AAATCCGTTTGCTTTTTCTTCATTAAATCTGCCTTTGGCAACATCCCAGCTAACCTTCGCACCGGTCCGGTACGAAATATTACCCATTTGACATACAGTAGCAACGTGCGCCCCCGCTTGAATCGGGCAAGTAAGTTTACTTAGGTTACGGCTCTTCACAGCCTCAATAAAATTAACCGTGTGCAAATCCAATCCCGAACCTTTGTTGGGTTGAAAGGGAACGGCTTCCATTCTCTTCTCATCCGGAATTACTTCCCAACCTCCGCGCCACAATACAAGCGTTCCATTGTTTCCGATATACGAAATACCATGATCCTTCCCATAATTTCCATTACTGATGCTCTGCGCCTGTTCCCAAATCATATTGTAGCCGTCAAACTCGTAAACAGTAGCCAGTGTATCCGGTGTTTCATGAGCACCATCCGGATACGCATACTTTCCACCCAATGCCACGGCTGATTTAGGAAAGGAAGCGTCCATTCCAAGTAGCGCATAATCAATTAAGTGAACACCCCAATCGGTCATCAGTCCGCCTGCATAATCCCAATACCATCTGAAATTAAAATGAAACCTGTTAGGATTGAAAGGTCGTTTGGAGGCCGGTCCTAACCACATTTCATAATTAACTCCGGCCGGAGCCGGGCCATCTGGCTTCACTTCAATGTTTGTCATCCACCCCTGGTAGGCCCAGGCTTTTACGGTTCGGATTTTTCCCAGTTTTCCGGATTTGATAAAGTTAAGGGCATCCACAAAGTGCGGCATGCTGCGCTGCCATTGCCCTGCCTGCACTGCTTTATTGTATCGCTTCTGCGCAGCAATCATTGCGTTACATTCATCAATAGAGTTACCCACGGGCTTTTCAACATAAACATCTTTTCCGGCTTCGCAGGCTTCTACCATTTGCAAGCAATGCCAATGGTCGGGTGTTCCTATGATAATAACATCAAGGTCTTTATTCTCAAGCATCTTGCGGTAGTCTCCATATGTCTTGGTTTGAATTCCATTCTTGGCCAATTCATATTTCCTATAATTAAGAACGTTGTCATCCACATCGCACAAGGCAGCCACATTCACTTCCGGGATTTTCCTAAAGGAAGTTAAATCTGACCAGCCCATGCCATTAACGCCAATAACCCCCACGTTAATTTTTTCGTTGGCAGAAATAAGGCTTTTTGTTTTCGCTAAAGTTTCCCAAGGCAAGGCTGCGGCCAAACCAGTACCCAATGCCGCTTTGGCTGATGATTTAATGAATGATCTTCTAGTTGTCATGGTTGTTTCTTTGATGATTTAATAAGATATGAAATTAGGATGGTGAAAATACTGATTATGGTTGCTGGTAAAAACCAAACGCCTAACCCTGCATGCCCTCCCTTCGATTGGGCAATCGTTATATAGGTTAGGTAAGCGAAAATCAAAACAAGTACCAACTTAAGAAACCGCATCATTTTAAGTGACAGGGAATATTGATGTCTCGCATTATCTTCCGTAATCGGTACGAGGTAATTAAACCTATGCGGAAATCGTGAGGCAACGGTGATTAAACCATACAGAAAAATAGCAATGCCAACCGGAATCCACAGCATCATTTTACTACCTGTGGCGTTTACTTTGCCATTTATGTTATAATGAGTGGCAATTTTCTCGGGCAGATCGGGATAATTCATAATCAAATAAACTACCGTACCGATTAAAACAAAAATTGCTACAGCTTCAACAATCCAGTCTCCACGCGTGAGTTCAATTTTTAAAATGGGTCGGCTCATTATTCTTAAATAGCGCTACTAAGCTAATCCTTCACACATCGAAATCCAACCGTTGCATTGCGTTCGAAACCCTGCGACACCCGCAATAAAAATTGGCGATAATGTAATTCGCGTGGGCCGCCTTGCACATACCACCAACTTGAAGATGGCTTAAAGTAACTTCCGCCCTTCATGATGATATAGCGGTAACTTCCGCTCTCATACACATCGCTCGTCAACTGCCAGACACTGCCTGTCAAATCGAACAGGCCGAAAGGGTTAACTCCTTTTTTGTATTTGCCCACCGCATACAATTGTCCATCCCCCAGATTACAGTTGCGTGGATCAATGCCTTCAATATTCTTAACCGTTAATGTTTCCGTTACGTATGTTTCTCTACGCGTAACCGGACGAGATTGCTTCCATGGCCATTCATTCGCGTTAGTGGTTTGCGCTGCATATTGCCACTCGAGTTCTGTGGGCAGGCGCTTTCCCGCCCAGGCCGCATAAGCCTTCGCATCTTCGTACGATACGTACGTTACCGGAAAATTCTCCTGCCCTTTCGGGATTTGCCGATGCACCCAATGTTTTAAGAAATTTGAAGTATCCTCGGGGTGGTATTGTGTAGCATCAAGAAATTTTTTAAAATCTGTATTTGTAACCGGATACTTATCCATAGCAAAAGAAACAAAGGAAATAGTTTCTCCATCATGATCCTTAGGGTAAGGAATAAACTCATCGCCCTGGGTAAAACTAACAGTTAATTTACCGGCAGGAATTACCACCATCTCATCCGGAATTTTTTTATCGGACTTTGTACGTCCGTTTTTTGAAATAAGTTTAGGAGTGCCCGGTTTTAAAAATAAAATCTGTTCATCGATCAAATCATCTTCCCGAAAAGCCTGCACGACAATCTTCCCTTCGTACCGGCCCAGATTTTGTGAAAGAGAAACGTTAAATTGGCCTGTTGAATTGATTATGAATGGATTTTTGTCATAGGCGGGATTGCCCTTCCAGACTTTAATATATTCTCCAGTATAAGTGCCTGTCAGGTGATCTCCTTTAATTTGAATTTGAAGTGTAGGATTAAAACTCGCTATACAGGAAACATTTCCCTCATTATTTGTTCCGATATCCTTACTATCAAATCCATCGATAGCACTTACCACATACATTTTGCCATCCCGTGATCTGGTTTGCACTTCCTCATGTTTCCATAAATCAATCAGGTGAGAATTTGAGGTTGGAACTTCAAAGAGCAAGTCATGAAAGCCTTCCGGCTTTAGGCTAAAAATTGTATACAGGGTTTTATCATTCCCATGCCATTTATTCACCCATATACTGTCGTGAAGCGTGGTAATCAGGGGCTCAAAATCTGAAGTAAACAGCCTGTGGTTTTCCCGAAGTATTCTTGTCGTTCTTCCCAGATAAATATATTGTTCCGCTTCCCAATGCGGATGCCCAGGAACAAACTGATTTATCTCGGTTCCATATCCATTAAAAAAAGCAACTGCATACTCGCGTTGAATTGGTTCCTTATAAACTTCGGCCACCAGAAAAATGGCAAAGTCGGGTTTGATAAATTTATTAAGGTTGAGCAGGGGGGGATAGTAAAGGGCATTGTGTACGCGGCCGCTGATGATGCCCTGCATGTCCTTAGGAACGGCCATTCCTTCACTGTACATGATTATGCCCGGTTTAACATTATCCGCAGCGTCCTGAAGTTCGCGACTTGACTCGCCTTTGGTATCCAACACTACCCCATCGGCCAGTGTAGCCGAAAGCAAATCCGTTAATCCTTTTATATGGCCCTCAGCCCGCGTGCTTTCGTCCCACGGATTATAGGCGACAAACAATTTTGTACCTGCGCTGCGCAAATCATCGGCCGTTGCACGTAAACCTTCAAGGCCACCGGGTAAATCACGATACAAATCAAACTGATTACGCTGATCTACTCCCAGCGTGGGCCAGGTAGGCCAAATGCATAACACATCATCACCACCAAATTGCTTTACACCTTTATCATAAAAATTTTTAAGTTGAAGCCCACCTTTATCAACATCATAAAAATCTTTATCCCAGGCCATCATCAAATGCATCACATAGGCTTTTTTTATCCAGGCCAGGTCTTTGCGTTTGTATAGCGTGTCATTAAAATCTTCGACATCGTATAAATACCGCTTTTGAAATACCTCCCTTACCCCTGCCTGCCAGTTCCCTACAAACAGATTGGCATAAAAATGATATACTACCGAACCTCCGGGAGCCAATACGGTCTCAAAGCGTTTTCGCGTACTATGGATAAGTGAAGAAGGATCGCGCCTTACCAATCCAAATAGATTTATTTCTTCATTAATCTTAATGCTTGAATAGCCCAACTCCCAGGCATTATCGGGCACGATAACATTAATTGGATTGCGCCCCGGAATAAACAGATGTGTTCGGGAAAGTCGATGATTGCCTAGCCCTGTGATGTGAGCCAGCGTGTTTACTCGACCAAAGGGCACAACATTCGAAAGTGTAATCGTATCTTTTGAAGAGTTTAAAAAATGAATAGTTCCATACACCCCGCGATAATCGCTTGACTTTGTTTGATAGGTAATCTTCAAAGCTGAGTGTTGACCGGAAGAAAAGCTCAAATTATTTACTTCGAAAGAAACCAAAGGCCTAGCCATGGAGTAATTTTTTATGCCATCGGTAATCGAGACAACACGATTGTCTGTTACTTCCAGGTGCTTTAGCTGAGCGTTTAAATTTCCCAATACAAGGGAAAGTCCAACAACCAGGAGTAGTTGAAAATCAATGCCAGGTTTTAGTTTCACCGGTTAAGCCTTTAGTAATTTTGGATCACTGCTCAATCAATTTAATTCTAGTCGGGTTAATTTACTTCTCCCAAATTGAAATAAAAAGCTATTTTTAAAGTTGAGTTCCATACATGACAAAAGGTATTCTTATCTGTATGTGTTTAGTTGTTTGCCTGGGTTGCAGTTCATCAGGCACCAAGGTAGTGAAGCCACGTTACCATAAGGTGTGGGCGGGCGGAAACAAATACAGGATTGATATTCCAGTCGGCACCCGACACATTCACATGTTCGAGCGGAAGCGAACGAAGACCGTAAGAATGAAGTGACGCGATTGTTAGAAAGCCGCAGACTGCCTTAGTTCAAACCTTTTAACACCATTTCTATATTCTTCCTAAAGAAAAATTTTGCAGGGTTGAGCTGCTGAATATGTGCTGTAACCACGGAACCATAAAAAAGGGTGCTGAGTAGATTCGTTAGATCACGTGTAGATGCGGATTTTGTAATTTCCTTTTTGAAAATTGCATCCAGTGCAAATTTTTCAAACATCTGATCGACCGATTGAATCTCTACGGTATGAATATCCTTCACCTCCGGAAACAATAATTTCTTTTCTTCCACTTTTAAAGGAAAAGGCTTGGGGGTGCGTTTCAAATCTGTGAGATAGGCAAACAAACTCAGTATAATGCCTGGATGCGCTTCGCTGTCCTCAGCAAGTTTATCAAAGAGAAAGGTAATTGCAGCGATCCCTTCTTTGGGTTTTTCACGAAGTTCAACAGCCCGTTTCAGGCACCATACTCTAAAGTAGTATAATAGAATGTCTTCCTTTTGCGGAAAATACTTGAACAACGTTACTTTTGAAATTTTTACTTTGGCGCAGATCTCTTCAACATATAAGTCGTCAAACGACTTTTTGCCAATAAGGCGTATGGTGTGATCAAGGACACTTAGTTTAAGGCGCGCAGCTTTTTCTTTTCTCAGACTCATGGCTTTCTTCGGACGGAAGTAATACATTTAGGCTCACAAAACCAACCGTAAAATCCATGAAGCGCTTCTTTGTTCTTTTGTTGGCCGTTACAGTCCTCGCATGTCAAACTCCTAAAAAAGAAAAAGTCATTGGCTTGCTTGCTGATTCGGCCATGGTTGTTTCTGCTCATCCGCTCGCATCGCAAGTTGGTTTGGACATAATGAAAAAGGGGGGTAACGCAGTAGACGCTGCCATTGCAACTCAATTTGCCTTAGCCGTTGTATTTCCTGCCGCTGGTAATATTGGCGGAGGTGGATTTATGGTAGTTCGGTTAGCGGATGGTAATGCGGCCGCCCTCGATTTCCGTGAAAAAGCGCCCGGATTGGCAACCACAAATATGTATTTGGATACTGATGGAAATGTAGTCCCGGAACTAAGTACGCAAGGGCATCTGGCTTCTGGTGTTCCCGGATCGGTGGATGGTATGGTAGAGGCTCACAAAAAATATGGATCGTTACCATGGAAAGAATTAGTTCAGCCCGCGATTGATTTAGCGCTTAACGGATTTACTCTTACTGAACGCGAGGCCTCCTGGTTTAATGAAATGAAAGAAGATCTTTTAAAATACAATACACTTAAACCCGAATTTCTTTTAAAAGATAATTGGAAAGCGGGTGACTCTATTAAATGGACTGAATTAGGTCATACCCTTGAGCGGATTCGCGATGAAGGTCGGGCAGGATTTTATGAAGGTCAGACCGCACAAGATATAGTAGCCGAAATGACCCGCGGAAAGGGCTTAATTACCCTGGAGGATTTAAAGAATTACGCATCGGCCTGGCGCGACCCCATAGTTGCTAATTATAAGGAGTATAAGATCCTTTCCATGCCCCCCTC
>JAEUUB010000177.1 GCA_016787745.1 Cyclobacteriaceae bacterium | reverse complement strand
TTATAGTCTTCCTTGATTTTATAATATTGTTCCGTTTGCTTGGCCTGTTTTTCCAGGCTCTTCATATTCTTTTCAATTTCAAAAAGTAAATCCTCCACACGCTCCAGGTCAGCATCGGTGTCCTCCAACTTCTTCAGCGTTTCTTTTTTGCGCTTTTTGAATTTTGAAATTCCGGCAGCTTCTTCAAATAACATTCTCCGCGAGTTATCACGGTCATTGAGAATGTCATCCACCATGCCCAACTCAATAATGGCATAACTGTTAGAAGCTACTCCGGTGTCTAAAAAAAGATTTGTAATATCCTTCAACCGGCAAGCCACTCCGTTAAGGAGGTATTCACTTTCACCCGAACGGTATAATCTGCGCGTAATGGTAACCTGTGAGTACTCTGTTGGCAGAATATTTTTGGTGTTGTTAATGGTTAAGGAGACTTCGGCCATTTGCTGAGGCGAGCGCTGGCTCGTGCCGTTAAAAATAACGTTCTCCATCTTTTCGGAGCGGAGCGCGCTGGTTTTTTGTTCGCCTAACACCCAGCGAATTGAATCAACAACGTTCGATTTCCCGCATCCGTTCGGACCTACAATTCCGGTAATCCCCTCATCAAAATTAATTACTATTTTATCCGCAAAGCTCTTAAAGCCTTTGATCTCCAACTTCGATAACTGCATGAATCCCTTGAGAATTTAGTGGTTGAAAAAATAAGATGGCAAAGATAACCGTAGGATTGGCATTTGGAAAATCAGGCACACTCATTTCATCCACAATTTATCCCAACCAAAAAGTGCCAAAAAACGCTGAATTTGTATTTATTTCAATATCTTTGGCTGAACCATGGATATTCAATTTTGGATTTGGCTTATCGTGATAGTTATTACGTTAATAGCCCGGGCAAATAAGAAGAAAGCGCAGCCGTTTGATCCCACGCAATCGGACAATGTTCCTTCTCAACCCGAGTCAAAGCCTATATCCTTTGAGGATCTCCTTCGCGAAATTCAGGCAGCCAAGACACCCAAACCTGCCAAGCCGGTAGAAATAGCTCCGCCCCAAAAAAAGTATGATTTTGTAGATTATGATGACGATCTCAAAGATGAAGTAGAAGAATTTGAGCGGGTGGATTACAAATCGCAGGATCAAATTTATGATACGTACGAACGGGCTAAGCGCGAAGCATTCAACAGACCTTCGTTGGAGGAAACAGTTAAAATTGAAGATACCGATACAAGTTTTGGACAGTTTAAGGGATACAAAAAGAAGGAGAGAGAGGTTAGGGTGAATGACTATGTAAAGGAATTGAAGAATCCCACAAGTTTTAAAAAAGCTTTTATACTAAGTGAGATCTTAAATAAGCGGTATTAAAACATGATTTTTTGAATAAAACATTACTTGGATAAATGGGTAGTGTATTTTTTTAGATAAGTTGCTCATTGAATCTACATCTTTACATGAGTAAAAGATATTTTTTAACCTTATTCACAGCCTCCGAGAGGACTGTGAGTTGCCTTATAAGGCCATTTTTTCATAGGGGTAAACACCTAAAATATAGTGTGTTAGGGTTGATTCTGGGAACGGGCTTGGCTGTGTCATCCGGTTTCAGCCTGAATACAGAATCAGGAGTTGATAAGTGTAACGATTTTGATGTCAAGCTAACTGTTACCCATACTTCGAATGGGCAGAAAAATGGCGAGTTGATTATGGAGTATAAGAACCCGGATAAGTATACCTACTTCATTTTTTCCGGATCCAATCAGGACAATCGGCTGGAGGGCAAAGGCACAAAGGTTAGTGACTTGGAAAAAGGGGATTACAATCTGTACATCCAAAGTCCGGATGGCTGTACAAAACATATGAAGTTCAAAATTAATTGATGTCAGCCTTGAAAAAGACATACACATTTATCGCACTACTGCTCGGGCTGATTTTGATTTCATCGGTATCCTGGGCGCAAGCCCCAGTCGTTACAATTAACAATAAAAAAGACGCTTGTCGCGATCTTCTTGATGGCAGCGGTAATCCCGGCTCAGATGGAGTGCTAGATAATGGTTCTATAAACGTAACCGTTACATCGGGCATTCCTCCTATAACCCTGTTCATTCTGGGGCCCGTTAATAAACTGAACATCCCCATGACGTTGGGAGTGCCTTACCTGGCTGATAATTTGAAGCCGGGCGTCTACAATGTAATTGTCCAGGATGGCAATCCTTCTGACTTTGCAGGGTCGTTTGTTATCAATGGCACTACGGATATTGTTGCAGGAATCACTGCTGGGTTTCCCATTAACAGCACAAGTTGCGGTACTCCAAATGGTCAAATTGCCATAGATGTATCCGGAGGTACAGGCAACTATTCCTACTCATGGACGGCCACCAATGGTTTTACTTCATCAGCCCAGGATATTTCAGGGCTCACGGCAGGGGATTATACCGTGGTAATTAATGACACTGGAACTAACTGTAGCCAGACCATTGGTCCCATTTCAATCATTGAACCTCCGGCACCCTCCAATGCAGTGCTCTCCTTAACCGGAATAACACCCATATGCTCAGGCCAGTCTTCTTCGATAAAGGTAGATGTAACGGGTGGTGTTGGTCCCTTCACACTTACTATCACGGGGCTGGGAGCAGTAAATAACTACATAAGTGGATCAGATATTTCAGTATCACCTTTAAGCAACACAACCTACACATTAACGAATGTAACGGATGTTAACGGATGTATTTCTGTAGCGGTCAGCGGTTCCGCATTAGTTACTGTTAATCCGGTGCCGGTAGCCCCAGCGGTTACATTTAATCCAAGTACATACTGTGTTAATGATGCCATTATTGCTCCTGTTATTACCACGCCTACGGGTGGAAGTACTTATAATTGGTATTCGGATGCGGGGTTAACTACCTTATTGATAGCGGCAACGAATCCAACCAATGCTCAATTGGGCTTTAGCAGTACGGTAGCTAATGTAACAACGGTTTTCGTAGCCGAAACAAATAGCAGTAATTGCGAAGGTGCCGCAACCCCGGTTTCTTTAACTGTGAATGCAATTCCACTAGCCCCTGCGGTTACATTTACACCAAGTTCTTTTTGTATAGGGCAGGCCATAACGCCACCTACTGTTACTTCTCCAGTAGGAGGAAGTACCTATTCCTGGTATAGCGACATTAGTTTATCAATTCTTTTAACAACGGGTATTGCACCAACCAACGCCCAGTTGGGTTTTAGCAGCGCATCGGCTAACACAACCACAGTATATGTAAGGGAAACCAATAGCAATAATTGCCCGGGTCCTGCAACTCCGGTAACATTAACAGTTACTTCCATACCCGCTGTGCCTGGAGTAACTTTTACCCCGAGTTCGTATTGTGTTGGAGCCGCCATTACACCACCCGTAATAACTACTCCGGTAGGTGGCAGTACCTACACATGGTATAGCGATGCGGGGTTAACAACAGTTTTAACTACGGGCACAACACCCACCAATGTGCAATTAGGATTTAGCAGCGCCTCAGTAAGTACAACAAGTGTGTTTGTTACAGAAACAAATAGCAGCAATTGTATGGGTCCTGCAGCTACGGTAACGCTTGCAGTAAATCCAATTCCCTC
>JAEUUB010000518.1 GCA_016787745.1 Cyclobacteriaceae bacterium | reverse complement strand
ACGGGTATAAAAATCGACCATCAGTTTTTGTGTAGCCTCATCATCCACTTTCCATAAACTCATAATCATATTTTGTGCACCTGCCACGCGTAATGCACGCTGCAATCCATACACACCTTCACCATGATTGACATCCCCTTTAGCAGTTTCGCACGCTGAGAGGACAACAAGCAGCGTTGAATCTAAATTGAGATTAATAACTTCATAAGCGGTAAGCAATCCGTCTTCCTTTTGATGCCCCGCATCGTTCACACCGGCTAATGCAATGCCTGATCGAATCATTGTCTCGGCCAACGAATACTCATCATCATTGCCGCCCGGATTAAAAAAACCATGACTGGCCAAATGAAGCACAGTCGGCTCGTCCAGACTCTTGAGATTTTCTTCAGTGGCTTCTTGCGCAGTAAAGACCTGAGTACTCCACTTGGCTACTGACAATGATTTATTCACTAGAGCTACCTCCCTTCCTGTTCCCGGCAAATCTTTAAACCTGCCATCATTTGATTTATCACTTGAAAATTGAGGTTGACCAAACAAAGCAGCACTACCAGTTTGCTTTTTCTTGTTCTTCTTCAGTGGAGACAAAAGCTCTTTCGTGTTTGTAACTACTACCAAATCAGTTTCATCCAATACATAACGATTACTCGATGGGTCGCGCAGCGTGTTTAAGTTTATTTGATTATAGATTCCGTCATTCGATACATACACACGCTTTGGCATTTTCCCTTTTGGCATATGATTTCTAATAGAATCGATAATTGGCTGCCAGTAGGTTTTGTACGATAGTGAATCTTCCTGTTGGAATGTGATGGAGTTATAATAATTTTTATAGAATTGTTTCTCTAAATATTTTGATTCAATACTCTTAACAATCGATAAAACAGGTTGTGTAGTCGTTTCTGGTGTAATGATGAGTGCACCATAAAGAAGTCCGTTAGCCAACCGAATAATTTCTACCGCTGCTTCATCGGGGCTAAGTGTTCTTTGAATTTGCTTCCAACTTACTTTCTCAAACTGAAACCCCGATTTAAAACTTCTCGAATTGATAGTCAGCCATTTTTCATTCTCTTCAATCTGAACTTTTAACCAGTATAAATCTGTCTTGTTCATCTTGCCTTCAATCAACGCTTGCGCCAATTGGTTTTTACGTTCCTGCCACAGTTCATAAATTTTAACAACAGCGGTATCACCACTTTGAAGAATATTATTCTTCATGCGTTTGCTCGCGTTGAGAATAATCGCTTTAGTGGTTAGCTGAAGATCAAACAAACGTCCCGGAATTTCCTTGTTGATATAAGGCTTGTCAGAATTTTGAAGAGGAACAACTCCAGAAATACTTAACGCAAAAAAAGTATACTGTTCAATAATTGCTAATTGGTTTTTATAAAATGCCAGTTTCTCACCATCACTTAAATAAGTGAAGTTATGAGTGATGTCATTCAATAAATCCTGAATCAGATCTGCATAAATAGTGTCAGCTGCGGCATAGTTTCCTTGCCAATGATAGCTTTCAGCCAAATTAGATAGTGTGGTTTTGTATAAGTCGGGCTGTACGGTTTCATGACTCTTTTGAATACGCAACGATTCATTTAAAAATGATATGGCTATCTCATACTCTTCGAGAGTATATTTAAGGGTGCCTAAATTGTTTAACACTACTGTATGGATGTACGTATTCTTATAATTGCCACTTATTACTTGCGCAAGTGCTTCCCTCCAAAAGTATTCTGCCGAATCGTACAACTCGCGGGTATTGTAAACACTTCCTAAATTTTGAAGAGCATGAATTAAATTAAGTTGATCCTTATTATCCTTAACCAGGTCATAATATTCCTGGGCATAACGTTGTGCATTCTCAATATTGAAGATCTCGTTGTTGTACGTAAATAAATTATTGATGGTAATTTGATACTGGTGATTCGTCTTATAATCATCGGGATGCAATTCCTTAAGCATGGTAGCCTGCGTCTCCAGGAGTTCAATCGCCTGAGCAACTTGTCCTTTGCCGTAATGAAGTGAGGCGTCCAGATTATTAATGGTAATATATCCATCCGACAAGGCAAATATTGATGTGTCGGAATGGGGTTTGTTTTCTTTCGGGATAGCAATGTAGAGGTAGCGTGCAAGATTGAGATAATGCTCGGCACTGTCGTAGGAAGCTAATGCGCCAAATGTTTTGGTGAGTTCACATAAACTCTCAATCTGACTTACATGGGGAAGTTTGTAAATAGTGAAACTAAGGTTTGCTACAATTCTAAAATTATCAATTGCTTTTAGATAATCTCCCGAAGCGGACTGCGCATAGGCCTTATTGGTTAGACTGGCAATGTACTGACTTGTATTTTTTCCATATTGATGAATAGCAAGATTAAGGGCTTCATCAGCCGTGGCAATGGCTTCGGCATAACTGCCCTCTTTATAGAGTTTAATACTTTTACTATTTACTTCCGACCAACTTTGGCTTATTCCCGAAAGGGTAATAAATAATAAAAAGCCAGTCGTTAGTAACTTCATGAGTTTGACCCGCTCTTGGTTTTCGCAATCCAGTCATTAATTTTCTCTTCCAACAGCACGAGTGGTAAACTCCCTGAGTTTAGAACCTGATTGTGAAACTCTTTAATATTAAATGATTCTCCCAATGCTTCTTCAGCACGCTTTCGCAATTCCAAAATTTTAAGTTGACCGATTTTATACGAAACAGCTTGCCCCGGAGTAGCCATGTACCGCTCAATGGCTACAATAATAGAAGCCTCTGACTCCGCTTCATTATCGAGCGAATATTGAATAGCCTGTTCGCGTGTCCAGCCCTTGCCATGTAATCCTGTATCCACCACCAACCGGATAGCGCGGTGCATCTCCATGGATAGCATTCCAAAATATTGATAAGGATCTTCATACAATCCCAACTCCTTTCCCAACGACTCCGCATACAAGGCCCAACCTTCCACAAATACACCCATACTTTCGGGATGTAAAAATTCAGGCAGGTTTTTATTCTCTTGTTGCAACGAAAGCTGATAGTGATGTCCGGGCACAGCCTCATGAAGAAACAGCGCCTCATCCGCATAGGTATTATAATTCTTCACATCAGGAATAGGAACATAAAAAACTCCTCCCCGTGATGCATCTTTTGTTCCGGGAACATAATTGGCACTGGCCGATGCTTCCTGAAAGGCTTCTATCCGTTGAACTTCAAACGTTGCTTTTGGTTTCAGATCAAAAATTTCATTAAGCTTTCCACTCATGCGTGCATGGATTGCATTAAAATTCTCAATCACCTGTTCCGGTTTAGTGAACGGCATGAGTTTTTTATTCTTTCGCACGTGATCAAAAAATGAATTTAAGTTTCCCTTAAACCCAAGTGCTGCTTTTGCTTTTTCCATTTCACCACGAATGCGAGCAACTTCACGTAATCCAATTTCATGAATTTCGTCTGAAGAGAGATTGGTAGTCGTACTGAGCTTTAGAAGATAGCTATAGGTTTCAGGCCCATTCGGTAACGCGTTAATACCCGATGTCTCTCTACCTCCCGGCAAATACGTACTGATAAGAAAGTCTTGCAGCAATTTATATTTAGGAACTACTTTATCACTAATCATGCTGCTATACGCTTTTGTTAACCGATCGCGATCAGCATCTGAAAACTCCGTAGGCATAGACACAATAGGTGCATAAAAAATATGTTCTTCAACCCGTGTTTCAATAAAATCATCTAACTGGGGAATCATTTTTTTTATGAGTGCCTTGGGTGGCACTACGTTCTGCTTAATACCCGCCTTCATTTTTACAATACATGTGTCCAAGAATGGTAAAAACGCATCCACACGTTGCAACCACGCATCATAATCTGCTACGGTATTGAAGGGTTGCACACTTCTACCCCCTGCCAGCTGGGGAATGTATAAGTGCAAGGATTGAATTTGCATGAGAGGCATCAATTCAAAAGTGGGTAAATCAAAAATGGGTGATGCCATTGTTACCAATTTGTTAGTGAGACCTTCGCGCTTTATTTCACAGTCCCAACGCATTACCTGCAGACTTAACCATTGTGAAGGAGTTACTTTCGTAGAATCAATTCTATCAAGAATATTTAAAAACCGGGTATAATTTTCAATCAGGTCTTTTTGATATGGATCAGAAATATAGTTGGCCACCTGGTTGTTGTATTCATTCTCGCCCGCCTTGGTTGCCTCAATGGGGTTGATGCGCAATTTAAAATCGTAATAGGCATTGAATAAACTATCCACTGAGGAGACTGCGGATTGCTGTGGCTCATTAGTACAGGTTGTTAGCAGTAGAAATAAAAGAAGAATCGATGCAAATAGTTTCATGGTGGTATGCATTAAAAAATAAAAATAAGAAAGAAATGGCTAGTTCCCTGAGGTTTGGCTGCTAGCTATTAATCTCTGGAATTAGATGCGGTTATTAAAGAGATAAACACCTCGTTGGAGGATATAACTTAGATTTTAGTGGTATCAATTTTAAATAGTTCGGCCGCATTCTTCCAAAGAATAAGCTCCTTCTTCTCATCCGGCAAATCCAGTTGTTTAATAAAATTCAGGTACGAACTCATATTCGAAATTGGCCAATCGGTACCATACAAAAGATACCGCGGATTACCCGCATAGGTGATCATCTCCTCTAACTCATTTTTCATGAACCGTTCGAACTTATCCGAAAAATTTCCAAGGACCAATCCCGAGAAATCGGTATACACATTCTTGTTTTTATAAACGACTTCCATACAATCCTTTATCCAGGGATTACCCACATGACAAATTACAATCTTCAGCTCCGGGAAATCTACAGCTACATCATCGATGTGGATAGGGTGAGAGTACTTAATTTTTCCTTTCGGTGAATAGGTGTCTCCCGAATGAAACATTACTGGCACATCATACTCCACGGCCATATCGTAAACAACCTTCATTCGATTGTCGTGCGGATAAAAGGGCTCGTATCCCGGATAAAGCTTTAATCCTTTAATGAGCCCCGCTTCAAGATATTCGCTGATCTCCCGCAAATCGCGGTGATCATAATTCAAATAGCTAATGCCAGCCACCACGCCCAGATTATCTCTTCCCTGAATGGCCTCCACTACTTTTTGTGTACTGGGTCTATGCTCATTCACCTTATAAGAGGTAAGTACCAGCGAATAATTAACATGATTTTCCTTCATGGTCTCTGTAAGTTTATCGAGACAATCTTCTACAGAAACCACTCGCTCTTCGTGATAATTATTAATGTGCGTATGAATGTCTATAATCATTACTATTTATTTTATGATACACTTCAAAGATACCAATAGCAATTGGGGATTTGAAAAACAATTTCGAATTTTCAGAACAGTTGCTCAAAGTATGCGTTATTAAAACGAATTTGTAAATCTCTCGGTACATTCCTTTGCCATGGTTCGTCCCCACGAACCATCCTCGTAACATCCATTGCACCACCCACTTCACTACCTCAACACCTTTCCCCAATTCCTAATAGAGTCTCCGAACTATAATTTCCAAAATTCACATCTAACTATTTTATTCCATCAATTACAGAGTCCGAAGCGAGACTCCGCGAGGGAAATAAATATTTTCCATGATGATTGATCTAATTTATTCTCTCCTTACCACAATCCAAATCAACACACTTGACAGCAACGTTAAGGGCGTAAAAACAACTTTCTCAAACAGGCTTTCGGCCATTAGGTTTCCAATTGTGTTTAAGGCAAATAGCGCCATGAAAATCCACAATATAGTGTTCAATACACGTTCAGGAATTCTGTGTGTTATATAATT
>JAEUUB010000510.1 GCA_016787745.1 Cyclobacteriaceae bacterium | reverse complement strand
TTGTCTTGGTCTGCGAGATCCGCAGATTCTGTATCAGACCCCTTTAAAGTACCGTACATAAATTGTCCTTGCAAAGAATAACGAGGCCCAAACCGATGCGTAAAGGAAATCCCAACGGCAGGCCGGGTAAACGAAATATCGGAACTTAACCTACTGGGTTTCGGGGCAATGTCGCCATAATAGTTTAAGGCATTTACGGAGATTCCCACCGCGTTATAAATCTTGTTCTTTCCAAAGCCAGATTTTTTTCCTCTGAAACTGGAAATTCTTTTATTATTTTTTTTGATGGACTTTCTGTTGAATTGAGCATAGGTCTCACCCGAATAGCTTAGGGCCAGAAGGAAACAAAGCGCGCCAAAAAATAGCTTTCTCATGAACGGATATTTTTGCCAGTTACAAACTTAGGAAATTACCTGACAAAATTTGAATTCTAATTTCGAATGTCTAGCCCCCAATTAAGTTTCTGACGCAGGGTGTTAAAATAATGGTGACCTGAAAGTTGGACCAGTTTTGTACAGAACTTCTCTTTTTCGACTTTCAATTTTACAGAGTCATCAACGGTTTCAAATCGGGAGTCCAGTGAGATTAAATACTTTTTGCTTCGTCCTTCAATTTCAAACGTAATTTCTGATTTATCGGAAATAACGATTGGGCGAGTGCCCAGATTATGTGGACTAACCGCGGTAATGATAAAACTCTCGGATTTTGGATAAACCAAAGGGCCACCACAACTCAATGAATAGCCGGTTGACCCTGTTGGGGTAGAGACAATGATTCCATCCGACCAAAAGGAGTTTAGTAATTCGCCATCAACAAAAACGTGCACTGTAATCATCGAGGAAGTATCTTTCTTCATTATGGTGAAATCGTTCAGGGCAAAGTTCAGGGATCCAAAAAGTTTTGCCGAAGAATGCAATCGAAGCATAGTGCGGCTTTCAACCTTATAGGCTCCGGTAAAAAGAGCTTCAAGCGCAGCTTCAATATCATCGCGACTGGTGATGGCAAGAAATCCAAGGCGGCCTGTGTTTATGCCCAGTATCGGAACCTCTGTTTTTCCGATGTAGGTTACCGATTCCAGCATGGTGCCGTCTCCTCCCAACGAAAAGAAAAAATCGAGCTTTCGTAAGTTGTCGCCCAACTCGAAAGTTTTGTATTTGATGTCTGCCAGTAGCGAGGACTTAATTTGCTTAATGAATTTGGAGGATAGCCAAATCTCTGCCTTGCGATCGGATAATTGCGTTAAAATTTTTTCAACAAGGGGGGATGTTTTTGCCTGCGAGTCTCTACCATGTATTCCGATGCGCATGTTGTTATCGGTTAAATATCCAGGTATCGAAGTAACATATCAATTTTCTCTTTCTCGCCCGAGAGTTCCTTAGTTTCCTGGTACCGACCAATCACCCGGTAGCCAAAGCGTTCAAGCGTGGCAACAATTCTATTCAACTCCAGTTGATTAATTTTTAAGGTAAGCTTTATCTTCCCTTTATCCATCGGGTCCTCAACCATTAAACTGCTAATCACCTTGGCATTGTTCTCCTCGATGTAACGGCTGATTTCAGCCAGCGAATAATCGATCAAATCCATGGAAAGAACGATGATGCCCCCAGGCATTTGCACCGAAGCCGTTTGGGCAAACGAGACCATTACATCCTGCACAGTTATTACCCCTGCATATTTTTGATCTTCGTTAAGTACAGCTACAATTTGAAGCTTGCTATCTCCGGCTACCTTTAGAATGTCATAAAAGTGAGAATCGAGTTGAACGGTACACTGTTTACCAACCAACTCAAAGTCTGTCAGGGTTCGGTCAATGTCATTTGATTCCAGTATTATTTCTTCTGAAATAAAGCCCAGCAGAACGCCCTCTTCAACCACGGGTAAATGCAGGCAGCGAAACTCCTCCATCCACACGATAGCCTTGTGGGCATCATCGGTGATTTTAAGAGGTGGGATCATGTGATTGATCAATTCTTCTGCCAGCATCTCTATATTTTTTTAACTAAAAAATCCTCTACCAGATTGTTAAATTTTTCCGGATGTTCCATCATAGGCGCATGACAGCACTTGTCTATGAATTTTAATTCAGCGTTGGGGATCAATCGCCTAAAATCATGAGCTACCATGGGTGGAGTAATGGTATCATTCAATCCCCATACAAGCAGCGTGGGCGCTTTGATGTTGCCCAGTTCAAGAGCAAGGTTATTTCGCTGGGCCGATTTTGCAATGGCCACAATGCGCATACACTTAGGTATGCTGCGCGTGGTTTCAAAAACCTCATCCACTAATTCTTTTGATGCCACTTTAGGATCGTAAAAAGTGTAGGCTACCCTTTCCTGAATGTAGTCGTAGCTTCCTCTTCGCGGATACGACCCGCCCATCGAATTTTCGAACAGGCCCGAGCTGCCGGTGAGAACAAGTTTTGAAACCTTCTCAGGATTAGCCAAGGTATAAAGTATGCCCACATGGCCACCCAGGGAATTTCCAATGATGGTCATGTTTTCCAACTTTTTTGTTGCGACAAATTTTTCAACAAACTCGCACAAACCTGGTAGCCCAGCTTCTTTAATAGGCATTTCATAGATGGGCAGCATGGGAATTATTACTCTGAAATGTTTCGAGTAATGATTTACAACGCCCTCCCAGTTGCTGAGCGCGCCAAAAAGACCATGGAGCAACATCAATACCGGACCTTGCCCTTCATCAACAAACTTAAAATCACCTTCTTCTTTTACCAGTAAGGACATGAGACTCCTATTTTGGGATAAGTAACTAAAAAAAACCGAACCTTAGAACTGTGAGAAAGTTTCTTTGAAAAATGGCAAGAAATCTCCAAAAAAGGAAGCAATTGTTGGGGCAACGTGAGCTACAACCGGATAAAGTATAGAATCACTCACCCAACTTTCGGGTAAAGAAATTTTAAAGGAATCAACGAGCCAAAGAATGATGCTGATGGAAAAAGCATATTTCAACAAACCAAGGACTGCTCCGGCCGCAGCATCCATTCTGCCCAGAAATGTTTTGTCAATTGAGTTTTTTATTCTTCCCCCAAGGAAAGTCACTACAACCACCACAATAATAAAAATCAAAGCAAAGGAGATGTAGGGAAGTATCGCGGTATCGGCATTAAATTTTTGAGAGAGGTATTCAACTCCCCAACTCATGAGTTTAAACCCGACAAAAACCCCCAGGACGAGTGCGATCAAAAAAAATAATTCTAATAAGAACCCGCGTTTGTATCCTAAAACGGTTCCTACCAATAGGATAATGGCAACTACAATATCGAACTTGCTCAAGACGCTAAAAGTTTTTTTACAAGTTCAGAAATCAGTTTACCATCCGCTTTGCCCGCCAGTTGTTTGGTAGCCGCACCCATTACTTTCCCCATATCTTGCGGGGCTTTGGCCCCAACCTGCGCGATGATTTTTTTTAACTCGGCCGTCATTTCCTCTTCCGATAATTGTTTAGGAAGGTAGCGGCTGATGACTTCTAATTCGAGCAACTCTTTTTTTGCAAGTTCATCACGCCCTTCTTTTTGAAAAATATCTGCGGACTCCTTTCGTTGTTTGGCCGCCTTCATCAACAACTTGTTTTCAACATCCTGGCTTATTTCTCCGGTGCCGCCTTTTTCTGTTTCCGCCAGAAGAATTAACGACTTCACCGAACGCAAAGCCATCAGTTCCTCTTTATTCTTTGCCAGCATGGCGGCTTTAATATCCGTGTCGATTTGTTGTTTCAGGTTCATGGATTAATGCGGTTAATTAACTTTGGTGTAAAATTAACTCTACTTTTAGTGAGATAAAAATTGCAAGGAGATGACACGCTTATCGGTTAACATAAATAAAATCGCCACACTTCGTAACGCACGGGGTGGTAACAATCCGGATGTTATTAAAACAGCCCTTGACTGCGAGCGCTTTGGTGCAGAGGGAATAACCGTACACCCCAGACCGGACGAACGCCACATTCGGTACGCGGATGTTATTGAGTTAAAGAAAGTGGTGACAACAGAATTCAACATTGAGGGATATCCGGACAAACGCTACCTGAAGCTAATTCGGGAAACGAAACCGGCTCAAGCTACCTTGGTGCCTGATGGGCCCGATGCCATTACTTCCAACGCTGGCTGGGATACCATTAAAAATCAAAACCAGTTAACAGAAATTATTTCGGAAATTAAATCCATCGGTGTTCGGGTTTCGGTATTTGTGGATCCCTCCGCAAAAATGGTAGAAGGCGCTAAAGAAGTGGGTGCCGATCGGATTGAACTTTACACCGAACCATACGCAGCTCACTTCTACAAGAACAAAGAGGCCGCGATAAAACCTTATGTGGAGGCAGCGCGGGTTGCCCATTCCTTACACCTAGGCATTAATGCCGGTCACGATCTGGATTTAAATAATCTGAACTTTCTACGAAAATCAATTCCCACACTTGATGAAGTTTCGATTGGTCACGCCCTCATCTGCGATGCGCTTTATCTTGGATTGGAAAATACTATACAACTTTACTTGAGGCAGTTGAAATAGATTCAAGCTTTATATAGTATAAAACTGTTTTGATTTATGGATCAGCAGTTAGCAGTAGCCAGAATACCAATCTTCCGGATACTGCCTACTGCTAACTGCCAATTCTTTTGAATTTAATACCGCCAGCTTTTCACATCAGCTCCTTTCGGGGCGCTTTCCTGAATGCGTTTTAGAATCTTTGGCAAGTACATGGTGTTGTAGCGCAACCGAGAAATGTAATTTGGATTTTCCTGGTCTCCATTCCAGCAATGCTCGGCACGATCTCCGTAATCAACTTCTCCTTTATAGAAAGGGGTTTGTGTTTTCTTTAGGAAATTCTCCATCAGATAAACAGCATTGTTCAGGTAGTAATTATCCATATCGCCACAGTAAATGTGAATCTTTCCTTCAAGCTTGGGGCCTAAAGTTTTCCAATCACGTTCGAGGATATGGCGTAGATCATAATTTTCTTTCCAATACTCCGCAACACTTTTGTCAATCTCACCCGTTTCTTTGTTGAAGATTCGCTTGGGATAGCCATCATCTCCTTGTGGAGAATAAACAGCTTCCCAGATATCCCATTGTTGTCCGCTTCGGGTTTTCGTGCCAAGAGCCAACTCATAGTAATTTGTCTCCTGCATTGTGTTTTGAATTTGACCCAAGTAATTGCGATGGGCCGGCCGTGGCAATTTTTTGAAATCACTATCATACCAGTATGCATTTTTATCCTTGTAAATATCTACAAGGCAATAAGCGCGAAAGTCGATAGGATCCGGACAGGCGGCAAAACAACCGTTAAAATCATCCGGGTAAAACATCTGCACGGCCAATGCTTCCCATCCCCCTGTTGAACCTCCATAGGTAAAGCGAGCCCATCCTTCACCAAGGCCCCGAAATTGTTTTTCAATTTCAGGCACAAGTTCTTTCATAATGGCATCTCCATAGGGGCCCAGGTTTGCCGAGTTCACGGCATACGAATCATCGTAGTAAGGATTCGCGTGCTGAATTTCTATTACCAAAAAACGGGGAAAGTTTTTACTTGTCCATTGTTTATAAAAATTATAAGCTTCCTGCTTTTGAAATTTATTGTAGCCATAGATTCCAAACCGTGCCGAATAGTCAGTGGTGTCCATGTCTGCGGGTGGGGGCTCTGTACTAAATCCTCCAAAGTCACTCGGGAAGTGGCCGTGATAAATCATAAGCGGATATTTAGCTTCCGGATGTTCATCAAACCCTTCGGGGAGCAGAACATGTGCCCCGACAAACATGGGGCGGCCCCAAAACTCGGTAAGTAACTTGCTTTGAATTTTAATATGTTTTACATACTTAGAATCCTTGGGCTCCTCAAGGGGCGCAATCTTTTGATTCATGGAAACTTTGATAATTTCACTTTTTGATGGATCCAATGAAACCTTTGTAGGGGTGCTATAAAAATTTCCGGGCTTCCGGTTCCATTGCTGCCCTTCACCCTGGTCGGGGGGAAGTTTTACGGTGTGCCCGGTTTTTAGATTAAAAGTTTCGTACCGGTTAATCAGTGCCTGGGCATAATAATCTCCGGAAGGAATGTCTTTAAGATTCCGGATAGGGAATCCAAAAGCATTTTCTGTATTGATAATAATCTCCTCACCGGGTTTCATCCCCTCTACATCGACACCAAAAACGAGTTGCGTATTTAATCCATCGCTTATCTGGAATCGCGGTTCTGATTTATCATTGTTGGCAAGCATAATCAACAATCGTCCATCCTGAGCCTGATCGCTTAGCTCTTGGGTAAATGAAATTGAAAAGGAAATTGATTTTTCTTGTTGAGAACAGCTCACGCCAAATAAAATAAGCGCGAAGCAGGCGGGTAGAAGGCTTTTCATGGGGTCGATGGTTTATCGAAGGGTAAGGTAGGGGTTTCGGTTTTGCAAGCAAAGCAGTTTCAGATAAGCGGTAAAATCATAAAAAATTGATTTCAGGGCACAATCGGCCACATCAGAAATAAAGAAGGTTACTATATTGCAACCACGAATATTACCTATGACGATATACCTGGTTGAGGACGATACTATTTATGCTGAGTTCATTACGAAGTCGCTGAGTAAAAATCCGACCTATACGTTTAAAACATTTGGCTCTGCCGAAGAGAGTCTAAAAACCCTGGAAGCGTCATTACCGGATATTTTGATTATTGACTATAAACTGCCAGGGATGAGCGGCATTGAATTGTATGAGAAAATCAAGAAGAAGCTAACCGAAAGCAATAAGGTAGTTATGATGAGTTCCCTGGATGATGGGAACATGGTTCTTAACTTTATACAGCGCGGAGTGCGGGACTACGTTATTAAGGATGAAAATGTAATCGAATCGTTGGAGGCGGTGCTTAATGACAATGAAGATGATTACTATTTGTTTAATTAGAGTTTTCTAAAACGGCCGGGATGTTTTTCCCTGGTAATTCATCGCTTCGCTCCAGTTTTACAATAAAAGTTGCTCCGCTCCCTTCTTCGCTTTCGCAGGTTAATTCACCCTCCATTTTTTCAACAAGCGCCTTAACGATTGAAAGACCCAGTCCGGTAGAACTCTCACCTCCAGTAGGCCTTGCAGACAAACGTTGAAACTTTTTATAGAGATGGCGCTGATCTTCTTTGGTAAAGCCCGGACCTTCGTCTCTCACTTTTACAATAATTTTGCCTTCTGCTTCTTCAATTGATGTATAGATATTTTTATTAGGCGGAGAGAATTTTAAAGCGTTAGAGATCAGGTTTTCAAAAATCCGATAGAGATAGAGTTTGTCAGCGATAACCACGGATTGCGTGGAAGTGTCGAAGTGAATTCGGATTTTTTTCTTTTCTGCCAGCGTTCGGTAATTCTTTAGCAGCGAACCCAACAATACGGAAATGTTTAAGGGCTCAAGCGTAAAATCAATGCCTTGATCTTCCAATCTACGGTTATCAAGCAAGTTGCGAATCATCCCTAATCCATCGGCCACAATCTGATGAATTTTTCCCAGGTACTCCTGCTGCTCACCGGTAAGGTTTGTAGCACTAATTTCCATTAGCTGGATAAGTGCAAAGATTCGGTTGAAGGGCCCTTTTAAATCGTGCGAAACCAGACCAATCAATTGCTGCTTTTCATGCACAAGATCGCCAACCTGCTTATTCCTTTTTTCCTGCTCCAGAATCTGGCGCTTAATTTCGCGACTTTGAACAAGGATCAATTTGTTCTTTTGCTTCAACTTTAAGTAGGCACGTACCTGCAGAATAATAACCGCCAGTAAAAGAACAATCAGTACTATGTTAAGAGTGTTATCCATCAATCCTCTTAGGAGCCTAAATTAATCTGCATAAGCAAGAGTAAATGTAAGATTTATACACTTTTAATAAAATTACAGGTCAGAAAGACTGGATTATATCCTGATTCTAAGCTCTTCTTTGTGTTTTACGGGCACTTTGATGGTTACACCATGAACAGAAACCCTAACAAAGCCCATGTATTGTATTTGGTATTTTTTGCCTCCAATCAGGTTGATAATGGTATCGAGTAACCCCAATTCTTTCAGGGAAAGGTGGGCAACAAGAGGAACAGAGAAATCCGATTTTGCAGGAATGGCTAACTTTAAACTCTGCCTAACTTTGGCCGAAAGCTTACCATCCACGAGTACGTCTACAGAAATTTCTTTCAACTTCATCTTTGCATTATTTGGATTGTAAAAGAATGCTTCGCCTGTAAGTAGAGGTTCTTGTTTAGTTTCATCCATTTCTACTACTATGTTCCTTACCCCCTTAAATACAATTTCTTCTTTTGGCGTACAGGAAATAAGAAAAGCGTGCAGGCCAAAAAAGGCAGCGATAAGAAAAGAATCTTTAAAAATTTGCTTCATAACGCCAAAGTTACCGCTAGCGTTTAAATTCGCACCATGGAAATATCGTTTACGAATGAGCTTGACCGATTAGCCGATGGTTTGGCCGATCAGGGTTACGCCATCATCGATAATTTCCTTTCGGCCGGTGAAGTTGACTCGATCCTTCAACTCGATGAATTCAAAGGAGACTGGGGACGATTTCAAAAGGCAGGGGTTGGTAAAAGTTCGGAAAGACAAATCAAGGAAAATATCCGGGGAGATTATATTCATTGGATCAATCCGGACTCGGCAGCCCCCGCTATTCGTGTTTACCTTGCCAAACTTAATAGCCTGATCAAGCACGTAAACCAAAGTTTGTTTCTAAGCCTGAAAGACTTCGAAGTACACATGACCGTATACCCCATTGGGTCCTATTATCATCGGCATCTGGATCAGTTCAAGCGTGATGATCATCGTAAACTTTCCGTTATATGTTATTTGAATAAAGATTGGCAGGAGGCCGATGGAGGACAATTGAAAATTTATACTAATGCAGATAGCTTCTCTATACTCCCTCTTGCCGGTCGCTTGGTGTGTTTTCGCAGCGACTTGTTAGAACACGAAGTATTACCGGCAACGCGTAATCGTTTAAGTCTTACGGGATGGATACTTGATCAGCATTCAGACTTAAGACATTTATAAATACACTTGTACTTTATTATTATATCCAATACTGACAGTTAAATTTGTTAATCTAATAAGAACATTATGAGTTTTCGCATTGAAAAAGACACCATGGGCGAGGTGCAGGTTCCTTCCGATAAATATTGGGGAGCACAAACCGAGCGATCGCGCAATAATTTTAAAATTGGCCCTGAAGGGAGCATGCCAAAGGAAATTATTTATGCGTTTGGCTATTTGAAAAAGGCAGCCGCCATGGCTAATCATGAGTTGGGTGTGTTGGAGGCAGCCAAAAAAGATTTAATAAGCAAAGCGTGCGATGAAATTATTGCCGGCAAACTGGATGATCAATTTCCGTTGGTGATTTGGCAAACGGGCTCTGGCACACAGAGCAACATGAATGCAAATGAAGTGATTGCGTATCGGGCCCATGTGTTAAGTGGAGGCAAACTTACGGACGAGAAAAAAGTACTTCATCCTAACGATGATGTAAACAAATCCCAGTCGTCTAACGATACATTTCCTACGGCCATGCACATTGCCTCATACAAGCAGGTGGTGGAAATTACGTTGCCCGGAATGCAGAAGTTGCGCGACACCTTAGCTAAGAAATCAAAAGAATATAAAGCAATAGTAAAGACGGGCCGCACCCATTTTATGGATGCAACTCCGCTAACATTGGGGCAGGAGTTTGGGGGATATGTGCAGCAGATAGATAATAGCATACGCGCTATAAAAAATGCCCTTGAAGTTATTCGCGAATTAGCCTTAGGAGGTACCGCTGTGGGAACAGGGTTAAATACACCCAAAGGATATGATGTGCTGGTGGCAAAGAAAATCGCGGAGCTAACCGGATATCCTTTTGTAACAGCGCCCAACAAGTTTGAATCGCTGGCTGCGCATGACGCTATGGTGGAGCTTTCCGGGGCATTAAAGCGTTCGGCTGTTTCGCTCATGAAAATCGGGAATGATATCCGCATGTTAAGTTCTGGCCCCCGGTCAGGTATCGGAGAAATAGTTATTCCAGATAATGAACCAGGCTCATCCATTATGCCGGGCAAAGTAAATCCGACTCAGCCTGAAGCGCTCACCATGGTATGTGCCCAGGTAATGGGGAATGATGTGGCCGTTTCCATAGGCGGGGCCAATGGTCATTTTGAATTGAATGTATTTAAACCGGTAATAGCAGCTAACGTTCTGCAATCGGCACGATTGATTGGTGATGCGTGTACATCCTTCAACGATAAATGTGCTATTGGTATTGAACCCAATCTATCGATCATCAAACAGCACATGGAGAATTCGCTGATGTTGGTGACTTCGTTGAATACCCATATTGGTTATGAAAACGCGGCCAAGATTGCCAAGAAGGCGCATAAGGAAAATAAAACTTTGCGCGAAGCAGCCATTGAGTTGGGGTTAGTTACCTCCGCGCAATTTGATCAGTGGGTTCGCCCTGAAAAGATGGTGGGGAGTATGGATTGATATTCCGGGGCAGTGCTTTGCGCCATAAGATCTTAAATGTCCGCAAGTAGAGAAATCAGCCCGAATGAAGCATTTTCAGAATATTTTCTTTACTTTTAATGCAGATTTAAACCCACTATCAATGAAAACTAAAGTTGTAGTCATTTGCCTGGCGCTGATTTTTTCCGGCATGCAAGTTTTCGCCCAACTCTCCAAACAGGAGAAAAAGGAATGGAAAAAGAAAGCCAAAGAATACGCCAAGAACCCTGGTAACCTAAAAACTTTTACAGAAGCTAAACAGGTTGCCGACACCGATAATGCTGCGTTAAAGTCGCAGGTAAGTACCCTTAATGGGCAGATCAGTCAGAAAAATACACGAATCGCTGAACTGGAAGATCAGATTTCCAGAATGCGTGGTGAGCTTACTTCCGCGCGTGCCGAACTGGATCAACTAAAAGCCGCTCCCCCATCAAACTCAATGGATTTTTCGAAAGGCGTAGTTTTTAAAGTTCAAATAGGTGCATTCAAAAACAAAGATCTTTCCAAGTACTTTGACAACAATCCAAACTTTGGTGGTGAGGCAACTGAAAGTGGCGAACAAAAGTTTACAATCGGAATTTTCAGAGATTACTGGGAAGCAGACAAGTTTAAAAAATATATGCGCGAAATGGGCGTGAAGGATGCCTGGATCGTTCCTTACAAAGACGGACAGCGTGTTGAAATTAAAGATGTGTTGGAAGGTGTGGTGGCAGAAAAGACCGAGACACCCAAGTAATATTTAAATTCTAAAATCAAAGGAGGCAGCTCAAAAGGCTGCCTTTCTTATTTTCACTCAATTCTATTTGTATTTTTGCCCGATGGTGCGAGTTGTGAGTT
>JAEUUB010000504.1 GCA_016787745.1 Cyclobacteriaceae bacterium | reverse complement strand
GTGATATTTAGTTTACCGCCCACAAACCATTTCACATCGGGCTTGTTAAAATCCCACTCTAAAACTTTATCCCATTTCTTTCGCCAAAGGAAATCTTCGGCCACAGAAGCCCAAAACTTTTCAGGACTATTTACACTTTCCTGATATACTTGCTCATAATCAGTCTGGCTCTGAATTTTTTTCATCTGTTAATAATTATTTTGTTTAAGGTCAGATGGAATTCGCATTTGAGACTTGCCCCAATATGCGGTACGGGTATCAACATACCTTTGGGTATAATCTGGTTTATGCTCATTTCATGTGTTTGCTTTAATGACTGTGACATTAATCTAATCATACGTGTCCTCTAAAATCGATTTCTTCTCTGAGAAATCAAAAGTCGATTATATCAATGGCACTAAATCAAATACTCGACAACAACGGCTAGCAAGGCCCCTGCTACCGCTACTGCCAGTTTTTTTGCATTAAAGCGATGTTCAGGACTACTTTCAAAAACAATGGTGGTAGAGATGTGCAGAAAATTACCACTTACCAATGCATAAAGATAAAGCAGTCCATTGTCGGTAAGCATTTTGCTTTCTACAAAATAAGTACTGATTATTAAACCTAATGGTGCAGCAATAGAAAACGCAAGCAGATGAGGTAATGATTTTTGCTTCGAATGTAATTGCGAGGCCAAAACTGTCATTAAAGCAAAAGCGGCTGGAGCCCTGTGTAAAGCAATACCCAATAAGACTGCACTTGCATCATAGCCAAGCTCCGGAGAATTTGGCTGGGCCAGCATGCCACCCTCTAAAAAGGCATGCACACACAAAGCAGATAGTAATACGATTGCTGAAACATGCTTGTGCGCATGCTGATGATTGTGGTGGTCGTGCGCATGGATGTGCCCATGTTCTATGCCTGAAGTAAAGTATTCTAAGAATTGTTGTAGGAAAAATCCGGCCAGTACAAATACACCGATCAACTCTACTTCCTCGTGTTGTCGGTACAATTCTGGAAGAATATGGGTAACTGTAATCGCAAATAAATAAGATCCTGCAAAAACGAGAATGAGTTTAAAATTTTTCCCTTTGGTGGTTGGAACCAGGTAAACCATCAGGCCGGCAATAAGGGGGGTGAGAAGAAGAACGGCTAGCTTTACTGTCATTCCTATCTGAATTTTTATTAGATCTCTAAGGATCTGTTTAAGGGTTAATGGTTAAATACGGTTTGATGTTTTCGGTGGCAAAGGTAGCAATCCCTTCGGGAGTTGAATAGATCAGGAAAACGCCCAACTCGGGATGGTCTTTACAAATCTCAATAGCTTTTTCATGACCCAACACCATCATTGCCGTTCCCCAGGCGTCTGCGGTGGTGGCATCATCGGCAAAAATAGAAGCACTTAACAAAGCCCTTGTTGCCGGAAACCCTGTTACCGGATCTATGGTGTGCGAATATTTCTTCCCATCAATTTCGCGGTAGTTAAAATAATTACCTGAGGTTGTAAAGGACTTATCTGACAAGGCTATGTAAGCCTTAAAAAATTGTTGCTCTTGCGTTGAATTAGGATCCAGAATTCCCAGTTCCCACGACTTGCCCGATTGAAGATTAATGCCACACGCCATACCTTCTCCTCCTAACTCAACCAGCATATTTTTAATTCCCCGCGACTTCAAAAAATCAGTAATTACATCGGCTCCATACCCCTGCCCAATGCCGCCAAAATCGAGCTGCGAACGTGGGTCGAGTTTCCATACACTGTCTTTGTTGTATTGAATTTTTTCGAATCCAATAAAACTCCGGATAGAGTCAATCTTTGCACTATCGGGCCTGGTTACCTTTGCGGACCCAAAACCCCACAGGTTTACAAGTGGCATCACCGTAGGATCAAATGCACCGCGAGATTGTGAGAATACTTTGCCAGCAATTTCAATAGGAGGCAATAAATAAGGGAGTTCAAAACGAAAGCCCTTGCCTGATTTATTAAAACGGGTTACTTCAGAAGCAGGATTGTAATTATTGATTGATTGATTAACCAGTACCAACAGGGAATCAATATCCTTTTTAAAATCCCGCTGCTTCTCGTCAAAGTAAGTAATATGATACGTGGTAGCCATGGTTTCGCCTTCAACCCGCATCATCTTTAAATTGCCTGATTGACGCCACCACCAAACCAAGGCCACAACTCCTAGGAGTATAAGAGAATAGAGGGCGTTCTTCCAACGATTATCCATAGGCTACAATTGGGGATGCAAGTTATACGCCTTGATTTTATACCAAACTGTTTTAGCCGTTTATTTGCGTAACTTTCGAGAACCAATTAGCTATGCGCAAGGACTATTTAACAGGTGATACCGAGGGATTGAGTCCGGCTGAAAGAGAAATCGAAAAGGCCTTGCGCCCCCTTTCGTTCGATGACTTTACCGGACAACAGAAAGTGGTGGATAATATTAAAGTTTTTGTACAAGCCGCCAAGCAGCGTGAAGAATCCCTGGATCATGTCTTACTCCATGGTCCGCCTGGCTTGGGTAAAACAACCTTGTCGTTTATTATTGCCCAGGAGCTTGGGTCGGCTATTAAAATAACGTCTGGACCAGTGTTGGATAAGCCTGGCGACCTGGCCGGGTTACTCACAAATCTGGAAACCCATGACGTACTTTTTATCGATGAGATTCACCGGCTTAATCCGATCGTTGAGGAGTACTTATATTCAGCCATGGAGGATTTTCGGATTGATATTATGCTTGATTCAGGCCCCAATGCAAGGTCTGTACAGATTAATCTCAATCCATTTACCTTAATTGGAGCAACCACACGTGCCGGATTACTTACCTCACCCTTAAGGGCCCGGTTCGGCATTAATGCCCGATTGGAATATTACGATTCACAACTTCTTACCAAAATTGTGAATCGTTCGGCAGAGATTCTTAAAACTCCGGTAATCGAAGATGCCGCTTTTGAAATTGCCCGCAGAAGCCGCGGCACTCCGCGTATTGCCAACAATTTACTGAGGCGTACCCGAGATTTTGCGCAGATTAAAGGGGATGGTACCATCACCAAGTCTATCGCACAAATGGCTTTGAAAGCGTTGGATGTAGATGAGAATGGATTGGATGATATGGACAACCGGATTTTAACTACCATCATAGAAAAATTTAAAGGCGGGCCGGTTGGTCTTACAACCATTGCCACGGCCGTTGGCGAAGAAGCGGAAACGATTGAAGAAGTGTACGAGCCTTTTCTGATTCAGGAGGGATACATCAAACGAACCAGTCGCGGTAGAGAAGCGGCCGAGAAAGCCTATAAACATTTGAAGCTCGTGCCCCCTGGTAAGGTGCGCGGATTGTTCGATTAATCTTGATGGGAAATCTGGATCTGTGCTTTAGTGCAGTCTGAACCATGAAAAATACTCAAGCCCATACCCAATTTATTAAATCACTATCGACCGAACTGGGCTTCAGCTATTGTGGGATTTCGAAAGCTGAATTTTTATCAGAAGAAGCTCCACGACTGGAGGCCTGGCTTAAAAAAAACTACCAGGGAAAAATGGGTTACCTGGAAAATCATTTTGATAAACGCCTCGATCCTACCTTGCTTGTGCCGGGCGCTAAATCGGTTATCAGTTTACTCTATAACTACTACCCTCAAAAAGATCTGGCGAAAGAAAATCCTGACAGTTTCAAAATTGCCAAGTATGCCTACGGAGAAGATTACCACACGGTGGTTAAAGACAAACTGAAAATATTCCTGGAACGAATACAGGAAAAGGTTGGGCGTATAGAGGGCCGTGCCTTTGTTGATTCTGCACCCGTGCACGAACGCGCATGGGCAAAAAAATCAGGGTTGGGTTGGGTGGGAAAAAACAGTTTGTTGCTTAATCGAAGTATGGGAAGTTTTTTCTTCCTGGCGGAATTAATTATCGACCTTGAATTGGTGTATGATGGCCCGATTAAAGATTACTGTGGTTCCTGTACGGCTTGTATGGACGCGTGTCCTACGGAGGCAATTCCCCAACCATACGTAGTAGATGGCAGCAAATGCATCTCTTATTTTACCATTGAATTAAAAGAAGAAATTCCCACATCGGTAAAAGGAAAATTTGAAAACTGGATTTTTGGCTGCGACATCTGTCAGGATGTATGCCCGTGGAATAGTTTTTCAAAACCACACAGCGAACCTCGGTTTATGCCCGGCAACCGGCTTGAAGAGATGACACAAAATGACTGGAACGAAATAACGGAAGAGGTCTTCAAGACAATATTTAAAAAATCGCCCATCAAACGCACCCGATTCGAAGGCCTTAAACGGAACATTGCCTTTATAAGTTCTAAAGATTAGAATACTATTAAATCTTTATTCTTTGCAGCTGAGGAGTCTTTTTTGACTGCCCTTGACAAAAAAATAAGTCCTGCTTTTCGCAGGACTTAAAAATTAATTTTAGACTTCCTAAATATCAAACTCGTACAAAACAGCGATTTAAAATCGCCTCGTGCTCTCTCGCATAGTTGGCGTAGCACCAACTTTGGAGCTCCTGTATTTCCTCCGCTATCAGCATTTTGATAGCTTTTCGCAGCTCTTTCTCAAAAAGCCGCGCGTCAAAACTCACCCGACTTAGGATGTGCTTTACGTAACTGAGCATCTTCATTTAAAAAAATTTGTAAGTACGTTGCGCAACCGAAACTTTGCGTTGCAGACATGAAAATACAAAAGCAAATTGAAGAGTGAAAAGAAGAATATACTTTTGTATACTGCAACGAGTTGCGGAGTTAATTGCGCCATGAATTTTTTTTATAAAACGATCTTTTTAGGCATTTTATTGCTAGCTGCCTTGGTGACATCCGGGCAGGACAACGTACAGATTACCCTGGGGCCAGATGAAATCGGTGAAAATCAAGCCTGGACCATAACAGTGACTGTTAATAATGACCGGCTTAAGAATTACGACAACTTTCCCGATATCGAAGGTTTTCGCAAACGTGGCACTTCCACCCAATCGCAAACCAGTATAGTAAACGGGCAGGTTAGCTCAACGCAAAGCATTATTATGACGTATCTGCCCACCGGGCAAGGCACTGTTACGGTTCCCTCTTTTAAAATGAAAGTAAATGATCAGACTTTTTCCGTTACCGGAAAAAAAGTAAAAGTAGGTGCGGCTGTGCAATCTCCACAGCGCGACCCGTATCGTAGTTTTTTTGATCGCGACCCCATGGACGATTTTTTCGGCCGGGGTGACACTGAGTTTGTAGATGTTAAGGAGGACGCATTACTCACCTTAACTACCAACAAAGAGGAAGTTTACGTAGGGGAAGGCTTTACAGCCACCTTATCTTTTTTAGTAGCCGACAACAATCGGGCACCTATGCAATTTCATGAACTTGGAAAACAGCTGGCCGATATTTTGAAAAAGCTAAGACCGGCTACCTGTTGGGAAGAAAATTTTAATATTGAAAATATTGAAGGTGAGCATATTGATATTCAGGGAAAAGGATATACGCAATACAAAATTTATCAGGCCTCGTTTTATCCGCTCAACACCCAGCCTATTGAGTTCCCCAGCATTGGGTTAAAGATGATCAAATTCAAGGTCGCTAAAAACCCTTCTTTCTTTGGGCAAAACCGGCAAGAGGATTTTAAAACATTTTATTCAAAAAGTAAGACGATTAAGGTAAAAGAATTGCCTCCACATCCTATGCGCGATGCCGTTGCTGTTGGGGATTATCATTTAGACGAAAAAATAGGGGCCACCAATTTGCAAACCGGCCAAAGCGCATCGTATGAGTTTCGGGTATTTGGCGAGGGGAATATTTCATCAGTTGAAAAACCCAGAGTTACCAAGGATAACGCTTTTGATTTTTATGAGCCCAACGTAAAACAGAACATCAACCGGGAACGCAACCGGGTAACGGGCACCAAGTCCTTTAATTATTTTATGATCCCCAAAGAACCAGGTGCCTATGATCTGGGGGATTACTTTCAATGGGTGTTTTTTAATCCTACCACAAACAAGTATGACACCCTTCGTTCACACTATAAAGTATCGGTCATTGGAGAGAGCAAGAAAAATCAGTTCATTGAAAGCACCGATTTGGGATCCTTTTATGATCGCATCGATGCGACTAACAACATCGTTCGGAACACGAACCAAAGCGACTGGATGAAAATTGGATTTAACTTGCTAATTGTAGTTATGTTGGCAACATCGGTCTATCTTGTATTTCGGAAATAACTCTCATGAACTCGTACGGAACCCTCTTTAAAATCAGCACATTTGGCGAATCGCATGGCCCGGCCATTGGCGTTATCATTGATGGCTGTCCGGCAGGTCTTCAGATTGATGAAGTATTTATTCAATCTGAATTAAGTCGTAGAAAACCCGGTCAATCAAAAATTACGACACAACGCAAAGAGGACGATACGTTCAAAATTTTATCCGGTGTGTTTGAAGGCCAGTCAACCGGTGCCCCCATTGCACTGGTCATTGAAAATCAAGATCAGCGCAGCAAAGATTATTCGCACATCCAAAATACCTTTCGCCCTTCCCATGCCGATTACACCTACGAAACCAAGTACGGGGTTCGTGATTATCGGGGCGGTGGCCGAAGTTCGGCCCGTGAAACTGCGGCACGCGTTGCTTCCGGTGCAATCGCAAAGTTGCTATTAAAAAAATCGGGTATTGATATCAATGCCTTTGTTTCGCAGGTGGGAGATGTAAAGTCACCGCCTTATACTCAGCTTGATCTCTCTAAAACTGAAGACAATATTGTTCGGTGCCCTGATTCGGCCACAGCCGAAAAAATGATTGCTTTGATTGACCAGGTTCGATTAGATCGTGATACAATTGGTGGGGTAGTAACCTGTGTAATTAAAAATTCACCTGTAGGATTAGGCGAACCCGTGTTTGATAAGTTACATGCCGAGCTTGGTAAAGCCATGCTGAGCATTAATGCCGTAAAGGGATTTGAGTATGGAAGTGGATTTGCGGGGGTAGCGCTTCGAGGTTCACAACACAATGATGAGTTTGTAAACGAAGGCGGGCGCATCAGAACAAAAACAAATCACTCCGGTGGAATTCAGGGCGGTATCAGCAATGGGGAAGACATTTATTTTAATGTAGCCTTTAAACCCGTTGCTACCATCATGCAAGATCAGCAGAGTGTAGACAAAGAAGGCAATGAAACAACTGTATCCGGTAAAGGAAGACATGACCCCTGTGTTGTGCCCCGTGCGGTGCCTATTGTAGAAGCAATGGCCGCTCTAGTGATGGTAGATTTTTTAATGCGGGACAAAGTGGCAAAACTCAGCTAGCAGCAGCGCCTCGCCTACAAAAGAGGTATACAGCCGTTTGTATCTTATATCAGAATAAATCCCATTTGGGGTCGCAATTTTTTTTCAACTCTGTTAAATTTAAAAGATGAAGAAGAAAAAAATTCCGCTCTATGCCAAGATTTTGATTGGTATGGCATTGGGTCTTGTGTGGGGTCTTTCGACCTCAGCATTGGGTCTCACTGATTTCACAAATAACTGGATAAAACCTTTTGGTACTATATTTATCAACTGCCTTAAGTTGATTGCGGTTCCGCTTATAATTGTATCGCTCGTGGATGGGGTTTCCAATCTTTCAGACGTTTCAAAACTATCGCGTATTGGAGGCAAAACTATTGGACTCTATATGCTAACGACCGTGTTTGCAATTTCCATTGGCCTTGTGTTGGTTAATGTTATTGAGCCCGGCAAACTTCTTTCTGCTGAACGCAGAGACAGTTTACATAAAAACTTTGCTTCTGATTTAAGTCAAAGCATAACGGCTGTTCGGGAGAACACTGACGAAGGACCTTTACAGCCTTTGGTAAATATTGTCCCCGATAATTTTTTTAATGCAGCTTCGGATAATACCAATATGCTGCAAATCATTTTTTTCTCCATCTTGTTTGGGGTAGCCATGATTCTAGCCAACAAGGAAAAGATTCTGCCCGTAAAAAACTTTTTCGATGGGGCCAATGCGATTATTCTCAGCATCGTTGATATAATCATGCGGTATGCGCCTGTGGGCGTGTTTGCCTTGCTGGCGAGTTTAAGCATTGATATGGAGTTAATGAAAGCCCTGAGTGTGTATAGCTTAAACGTGGTACTGGGGTTGGCCATTATGATCTTTGTTATGTACCCAACCTTGTTGAAGATTTTCACCAAAATAAAATACAAGGAATTTATCCGTGGAATTTTACCGGCACAGATATTGGCTTTTTCCACAAGTTCGAGTGCTGCCACGCTTCCGGTTACAATGGATTGTGCTGAAAAAAATTTAGGCATTTCTGAAGAAGTAAGCAGTTTTGTTTTGCCCTTGGGGGCTACGATTAACATGGATGGCACGAGTATTCATCAAGGCATCTCCGCTGTTTTTATCGCGCAGGCGTTTGGCATTGACCTTTCGTTGGGTCAGCAACTCACCATACTGATGACGGCCGTATTGGCATCCATTGGCGCGGCTGCTGTTCCGGGGGCGGGTATTATTATGCTTATCATTGTATTAGAATCTGTAGGATTAGATCCAGCCGGGCTGGCACTTATTTTAGCGGTAGACCGTCCATTAGATATGTTACGCACAGCCGTGAACGTTACTGGGGATTCGACTGTAGCAAGCATTGTTGCTACCAGTGAAAATGAGCTAAACATTGCAACCGCCAACGACCCTACCACCAAAATAAATTGACCTAAAAAGAACCATCTCCCCGTGGGCAAATTGAAATTCCAAATAACAATTTTGGGATTTAGATCTGCCTATGAAGATATCTGCATTGGTTGGACCTTTTTTCTCTCTCACAAAGTATTGACAAAACGTCTATATTGCTGCCTTCTTAAAATCAGAAGTCTATGGCAGCCCCGCAACCCACAAAAAAAAGCAAGCTTACCCTTTACATTATTATTAGTTTGATCGCAGGCGTTGGGCTAGGCTTTACCTTTAATAAAACATATTTATCCGAAGATAATAAAGCGCTGAAAGAAGTTGATTTATCCATCCGAAATGTTCAGGAACAACTCAAAGCAACCAACGACAGCCTGGTTATTAACCAACTCGAGAATCAAAGAAAAGATTTACGGAAAACCAGGGGCACAATTTTAACCGCCCGCGACAAAAAAGTTGAACCATTTTCTTTAATGGCCGACATTTTTTTACGCTTAATTAAAATGATTGTTGCCCCGCTGGTATTTACAACTCTGGTGGTGGGAGTGGCCAAATTAGGAGACATTGGTGCGGTGGGCCGTATTGGCGGCAAAACCCTACTTTGGTTTTTGGCTGCCTCTTTTACAAGCCTTTTATTGGGTATGATCCTGGTGAATATTTTCAAACCGGGGATTGCTATGGATTTACCTTTGCCGGAAGTGAGTGAAATTCCAGGAATTACCAACACCGGATTATCATTAAAAGTATTCTTGTATCACGTTTTCCCCAGTAGCGTAGTTGAAGCGATGGCAAAAAACGAAATCCTACAAATTGTAGTATTCTCATTATTTTTTGGTGTTGCCACAGCGGCCATAGGCGAACAGGGAAAAATTGTAATTACGTTTATGGATTCCTGTGCGCATGTTATTTTAAAACTCACGGGGTATGTAATGAACTTTGCCCCGTTGGCTGTATTTGGGGCCATGACAGCCATTATCGCCCAGCAAGGGATTACTATTCTAAAAACCTATTCGATCTTCATCACCGAGTTTTACTTTGGATTATTTTTACTCTGGATAATCCTTGCTTTGGCTGGCTCTGCCTTTATTGGTAAGCGAATTTTTGGGCTTGTAAAAAGAATCAAAGAGCCGATACTCCTTGCGTTTAGTACAAGCAGCAGTGAGGCTGCCTTTCCCAAAACCATGGAAGAATTACAACGCTTCGGCTGCAAGGATAAGATTGTAAGCTTTGTACTCCCTTTGGGATATTCCTTTAACCTGGATGGCAGCATGATGTACATGACGTTTGCTTCCTTATTTATTGCACAATCCTATGCGATAGATTTACCCCTGGCAACTCAACTAAGCATGCTGTTGGTGCTTATGCTAACCAGCAAGGGAATTGCCGGAGTTCCCAGAGCCTCGCTGGTGGTAATTGCTGGCACACTGGCTACCTTTAATATTCCCGAAGCGGGTCTTGCTTTGTTGCTGGGTATTGATCCATTATTAGACATGGGCCGAAGTGCAACCAACGTGGTGGGCAACAGTGTGGCAACGGCTGTTGTAAGTAAATTAGAGAATTCACTGGGAAGCCCTTTGCCGGAAGGAGCCGAACTTTAATTTCTTAATTTTGTTAACGATTTAAAGACGAATACTATGCTAAAACCTGCACCCAAGAAC
>JAEUUB010000485.1 GCA_016787745.1 Cyclobacteriaceae bacterium | reverse complement strand
ACTTTTATATCGAATTAAATAGGCATGATACACGTGAGGAGGATCGGGTGAATGAAACTCTCTTAAAATTTGCCGGCAAGTATGGTGTAAAATATTTTGCGGCCAATGAGTGCTTTTATCTTTCCAAAGAAGAATCGAATGCACACGATGTTTTGCTTTGTATAAAGGAAGGCGAGTTTCAATCCACGCCTATCGGTTCGGGCCGGGGTACGCGCTATGGATTACCTAATAGCAACTACTACTTCAAGTCCCAGGAAGAAATGAAATCGCTCTTCCACGATCTGCCCGACTCCATTAAGACGATCAGTGAGATCATTGATAAAGTTGAAATCTTTGAATTAAAGCGCAACGTACTGCTTCCTAAATTCGACATTCCAAAAAACTTCTCAAGCGAAGATGAATACCTCAAATACCTTACATACGAAGGGGCAAAAAAAAGATATCCGGAATTAACTCCTGAAATAAAAGAACGGATCGACTTTGAGTTAGAAACCATAAAGAAAACAGGCTATCCTGGATATTTCTTGATCGTTCAGGATTTTACCAGCAAAGCCCGCGAAATGGGTGTTAGCGTGGGTCCAGGTCGTGGATCAGCAGCGGGTTCGGCTGTGGCCTTTTGCATTGGCATTACCAATGTCGACCCGATTGCATACGATCTGCTCTTCGAGCGTTTTCTAAATCCCGATCGGGTATCGCTTCCTGATATTGACATTGATTTTGATGATGAAGGGCGAGATAAAGTGTTGAAATATGTAATTGAAAAATATGGGCACAATCAGGTAGCTCAAATTATTACGTATGGTACGATGGCTGCGAAATCATCCATACGCGACTGCGCCCGTGTAATGGAATTGCCTCTGGCCGAAGCCAATACCATTGCTAAACTGGTACCTGAACGACCTGGTACCTCGCTGGAGAAAGCCTTTGAAGAAGTGAAAGAGTTAAGTGAACTTAAGAAAGGCAACGACTTAAAATCACAGGTATTAAAGCAAGCCATTGTTTTGGAAGGTTCCCTGCGCAACACAGGTACGCATGCTTGCGGGGTTATCATTACCCCCGATGAACTTACCAAGTTTGTTCCGGTTTCCACGGCAAAAGATAGCGACATGCTGGTAACGCAATTCGACAACAGCGTGGTTGAAAGTGCGGGTATGTTGAAGATGGACTTCTTAGGTCTTACCACTCTTACGATTATCAAGACCGCTATCAAAAACATTAAAAAGCGAAAAGGGATTGATATCGATATAGATGCTGTTCCGCTTGATGACGTGCGAACCTATCAACTGTATCAGCGGGGAGATACCACAGGTACGTTTCAATTTGAATCGGACGGCATGCAAAATTATTTGCGAGGATTAAAACCTGATAAGTTTGAGGATTTGATCGCCATGAATGCGCTTTACCGGCCGGGGCCCATGGAATATATTCCTGCTTTCATTGCCCGGAAGCATGGCCGTGAACCCATCAAGTACGACTTACCGGTGATGGAAGAGTACCTGAAAGACACTTACGGAATTACTGTTTACCAGGAACAAGTGATGTTGCTCTCGCAGAAGTTGGCCAATTTTTCGAAAGGAGATGCCGATGTGTTGCGTAAAGCTATGGGTAAGAAGCAGAAAGAGGTATTGGACAAGATGAAGGATAAATTCATTGCCGGTTGTAAATCCAATGGACACGATGAACGAATTGCAGAAAAAATCTGGAAAGATTGGGAAGCCTTCGCGCAATATGCCTTCAACAAATCGCACTCTACCTGTTATTCCCTCGTTGCTTATCACACGGCTTACTTAAAAGCCAACTATCCGGCCGAGTACATGGCGGCTATTCTTACGCACTCTCAAAACAACCTGGATAATGTAACTTATTTTATTGAAGATTGTCGCAAGCAAGGTATTGAAGTATTAGGTCCACATGTAAATGAATCGGGAGTTCACTTTGAGGTAAATAAAGAAGGCCAAATCCGGTTTGGGTTAGGTGCCATAAAGGGAGCGGGAGAAGCTGCCGTAGAAGCCATTATTGCTGAGCGCGATGCGCATGGAAACTATAAAGACATTTTTGATTTTGCGAGAAGGTTAAGCCAACGCGCAGTGAATAAAAAAACATTTGAATGCCTCGCCTTATCGGGAGCCTTTGACTGCTTTACAGAATATCATCGAAGACAATATATGACTGCC
The DNA here is from genome assembly GCA_016787745.1 of Cyclobacteriaceae bacterium. Taxonomy (GTDB): domain Bacteria; phylum Bacteroidota; class Bacteroidia; order Cytophagales; family Cyclobacteriaceae; genus ELB16-189. The sequence continues at coordinate 788 of JAEUUB010000485.1, read as the reverse complement.
AAAGACGGAGATCTTTCTCTCACAGAAAAAGTCATTCGGTACTCTGCTAAAATGCATCAGGAAGAACAAAGTGCTCAAGCCAGTTTATTTGGAGAATCTACCGGAACGCAAATGCCTGCCCCAAAAATTGAACCGATCGAACCCTTCAGTGAAATCGAAAAATTACACTTTGAAAAAGAAGTGGTGGGGGTTTATATCTCGGGCCATCCGCTCGATAATTTCCGATTGGAAATAGATACATTTTGCACCACCTCTGTTACAACCCTAACCGATATTGAAAACCTGGAGGGAAAGGAATGTAAAGTGGGTGGTATTGTTTCCGGTGTGGAACACCGCATGACCAAAACGGGGCGTCCATTTGGGAAATTAGTTCTGGAGGACTACAGTGGGAAATTTGAGTTCATGCTTTGGAGTGATGACTACATGAAATTTAAGTCGTACCTGATGCCAGGACTATTTCTCTTTATTGAAGGCGGGGTGATCAGAAAATCGTGGGGCGATCAGAATCTGGAATTTAAAATCCGAAACATCGAAATCCTAAACGAACTTGCCGCCAAGCGAATTCAGGGAGTGGCCCTGCGCTGTGATTTAAATTCCGTTTCGGAAACTTTCATTCATCAATTGGAGAAATTGTGCAAAAAGTATAGCGGCCAGTCCACACTCACCTTTTATGTTCGCGATCAGGAGGAAAATATTCAGGCCGAACTGGTTTCCAGAACCAACCGCGTAAAGGTGAATAACGAACTTATCAAGGAACTGAAGCGGATTACAGAAGTTGGGGTTATTAC
>JAEUUB010000878.1 GCA_016787745.1 Cyclobacteriaceae bacterium | reverse complement strand
AGTTCCTTTTTGGAATGATTCTATAAAACGATAGGCCTTTAAATATGTATCCTGAACCAGATCTTTTGCATCATCCTGGTCGAACGTAAGCCTGAATCCAAAATTATACATGGAATTAATATGAGGAAGAAACTCATTGTTGAAGATCTCATTCTTCTCCGACAGGGTATAATTTTGCTTGGTCGATTCCTCCATGGAGGGTAAAAATAGTTAAAAGAAGGGTGATAAAAAGAAAAATCAATCAGCAGACTAAACTAAACATGTTTTTTAATTTTCGTTGCCAACACTGCGTAACAATCATTGTCTGCAAGAATTGAATCACATACGAACCCTAGAGATTGAAGGAAATGGATAACTGATTGATGATTTCGTTTATCGGTATCCAAAGGATGATCCTCCATGTAAACCATCTTTACTTTGCTCCAAACATGCTTTGGGGTTTCATATATAATGGGATATTCACTCCCCTCACAATCCAACTTAAGCAAATCAACAGAGTCAAGGTTATTTGATTCTATTATCTGTTCAAGAGTTATTGCCTTGATTTTAATTACATTTTGGTTTTGGCTAGAGAAGTCATTAAAAACTGACGCTGTCACTGAATTATCACTTTCCACTTCCTTGTAAATAGATATCTCTTCCATTGGCGTTCCGGTTACTGCAAGGTTGAATACCTTGACTTTATCTGACGTAATTGCGTTTCTTTTAATATTTTCTTCAAACAATTTGCAGTTTTCAGGAATAGGTTCATAAGCCAGCACTTTTGCGGAATCTATCTGAGAAAAAAGCATCATATTAAAATAGCCGGCATTGCCACCTATATCAATAATCACCGGGTTAGCAGGAAGAAGCTTTACAAGTTGCTTGATACGATAAAAATCAGACATAAATATCTCCTTGAAGACCATGTATAAAGACCACGTGGGTACAGAAAAGGTAATTCCGTTTCCACGGGTTGTAATCTCAATAGGTATATAGTGTTTATTTCGCTTTTGCTTAAAATGTTCGCGCCAGTTTGCAACGAATTGAATCAAGTTTTTGTAGCGACCAAATAAGGAATGAGTCATTTGATTATACTTTAAAAAAAATATATAGCTAAAACTAAAAAAGGTGTTTATAAACACCTTTTTTTCCGCCAAAAATTTCCTAAACTAATGAACTAAGAGGTTCCCACCAATTGCAGAAACTATCTCGTCACCATCCGATCCTCCATTAATGTCCATAGCCCAATTATAGCCACTATTACCCCATTGATTTACAGTAGGTACATTTGTTAATGCCCATGAATAGCCATCATGAGTATTAGGAATACTGACATTTTAAATGGGAACAACAATAATGCTTTCATTTTATTTAGTTTTAGTTTTTCGAAATTAAAAAAATTTTAATGAATTTTGTAATTCTTATACTCCCCTACTCGAAATCCCAAAATGTTACTGATCAGGCGCTTTATCTTCTCTTTCAAAGTGTAATTCCGTTTTGAAATATCGTGATCAAATTTCCAATTCTTTCTTTTAATACGGTTTTGGATCACCGCAGGATGGGTACCTGTAAATAGTTCAAGGGAACTCACCTTGCTATAATCAAATTCCGTTCGACTCTCCGTGTTGCTCTTTATCCAGTCTTCATCTTTATAGAACCTATACCAATTATTTATTTTCCTCTGCATATGAGTAGGCTCTTTTACCC
>JAEUUB010000466.1 GCA_016787745.1 Cyclobacteriaceae bacterium | reverse complement strand
CTATCATAAGAGCGATGTGCTGTACGGATTGTATCAGGCTAAAAATGCCATCCGCCAGCACGATGTTTGTTATTTGGTGGAAGGATATACCGATGTAATCTCGTTACATCAGGCGGATGTGGAAAATGTAGTTTCCTCTTCAGGCACAGCGTTAACCGAAAGTCAGATCAAGCTTATCCGCAGGTTTACCGAAAACATAACCGTTTTGTTTGATGGTGATGCAGCCGGGATAAAAGCTGCGCTTCGCGGAATCGACATGATTCTGAAGGGTGGATTAAACGTGCGCGTGGTTCTGTTTCCGGATGGCGAAGATCCGGACAGCTATTCGCGCAAAGTTGGCACCGCTGAGTTTCAAAAATTTCTGCATGATCATACTCAGGATTTTGTTTCTTATAAGATTAGTTTGCATACTAACGATGTTAAGAATGATCCAATAAAGAGATCAGAATCGTTGAGGGAGATAGCTGATACATTATCGTTTCTACCTGATGAAGTAAGACGAGCCCCATACTATCGTCAAGTAAAGGATCTTTTAGATATAGAAGAGCAAACGGTCATTAATGAAATCAATAAGATTAGGCTAAAGAGAGAAAGGGATAATAAATTAAAGAGTTTAAGAGAATTCAAAGAGGATGATCCATTAGTTGATTCGGAGGCGATTGATGAACCACTTATTGACTCTTTACCTATTCTTCCGGAGACCAAAGTTTATGCGCAAGAAAAGGAGACAATACGGTTGCTGATTAAATTCGCTGAGAACACTTTAAATGAAGAGAGTGTTCACGATTTTTTGTTAAATGAATTATCTGATGTTGAATTTTCACATCCTTTGTACAGAAGAATTATTTCAATTATTAAGGATAGGGTGGATTCAGGTCATTCAATTGATTTAGCCTATCTATTGTCTTTGAACGATGAGGAGATTGCCAAGTGTGTTTCTGAGATTTCCATCGAAAGATATTCTTTAAGTCCACTTTGGTCAGATAAATTTAAAATTTTTGTTCCTAATGAGAGTGAAGTGTTAGAAGCTTTGGTAAACACAAATGTTTTAAGATTTAAGTTTAGGGTAGTTCAGAAAATGCTAGAAGATAATCTAAGAGACATAAAAACTGCTGAAGCTGAAAGTAAGGAATTAATTTTGGATGAATTATTTGATGTTCGCATTGGATTGAAACATGCAGAAAAAGAATTGGCAAATCTTTTAGGTATTGTAATTGCCCGATAGGAACAAGACTTGCCTTGCCCTTGTTAAAGAAGTTGAACTATATAAAAAATGAGTGATAAAATTAAGATTGATTCGATCGAAGAGGCCATCCATGAGATAAAGCATGGACGGGTGATTATTGTGGTGGATGATGAAGACCGCGAGAATGAAGGGGATTTTATTTGTGCGGCCGAATCGATTACGCCTGAAATTGTAAACTTTATGGCCACCCACGGCCGCGGCCTTATTTGTGCACCCCTTGCCGAAGATCGCTGCGAAGAATTGAACCTGGATTTGATGGTAGGAAAAAATACGGCCGCCTTTGAAACTCCTTTTACTGTGTCGGTCGACTTAATTGGGCATGGATGCACCACAGGCATTTCTGCGCACGATCGGTTTAAGACAATCAAGGCCTTGGTCGATCCTGAAACGAAACCCGAAGAGTTGGGTAAACCCGGACACATTTTTCCACTCAAGGCAAAGAAAGAAGGAGTGCTAAGACGATCCGGACATACGGAAGCAGCCATCGACTTTGCACGGCTTGCAGGCTTTCGGCCAGCCGGGGTTCTGGTGGAAATCATGAACGAAGACGGATCAATGGCCAGGCTCGCGGATTTACGCAAAGTGGCCGATCGGTTTGGTCTGAAATTGGTGACTATAAAAGATCTGATCGCGTACCGCATGAAAGTAGAATCGCAGATACGCAAACAGATAACAGTGGATATGCCCACAGCCTATGGCGACTTTAAATTGGTAGCGTATGAGCAAATCAATACTAACGAAGTTCACATGGCGTTGATAAAGGGAACATGGGCGGAAAATGAGCCGGTGATGGTTCGGGTTCACTCATCGTGTGTAACAGGCGACATCTTTGGCTCATGCCGATGCGATTGTGGCACGCAATTGCACCATGCCATGACCATGGTGGAGAAAGAGGGCA
>JAEUUB010000825.1 GCA_016787745.1 Cyclobacteriaceae bacterium | reverse complement strand
CGTTATTTGAGAAGGGCAAACTTTCGCCTTGTGTATACTTTTTGTACTCGTAACGGTAGTCGAATGTTAGGGCTGAGATGTCGGACAGCACGGCCGATCCCGTGGGATAACTGCCGGCCCCTTTACCAATGAAAACTTGCTTTTCGGCAAAGGCGCCCTCCACCAGAACAGCGTTGTATTCGTTGCGGACACCCGCCAGCATATGATCGCCCGGAATAAACTGAGGCGCAACAAAGGCAAATACCTGGTCCTCAATTTTGAATGCGCGCGCAATCAATTTAATAGTCAGGTTGTTTTGGCGGGCGTATTTTAAATCAACCTCCGAGATTTTTTGTATTCCCAGGTTGATCATATTTTCTGGCTTAACAAAAATTCCAAAGGTGTGGGCAATGGCAATGGTGAGTTTGTATTTAGGATCATATCCTTCCACGTCCAGCGAAGGGTCACTTTCGACAAATCCAAGATCCTGGGCTGCTTTCAGCGCTTCGAGGTAGCTTTTCTTTTCATCGAAAACTTTGGTAAGAATATAATTGGTCGATCCGTTAAAAATGCCTTCAATGCTTGTGATCAAATCATTGTCGTAATATTCTTCCAGGTTGCGCAAAATAGGAATGCTGCCACATACCGCTCCTTCGTATAAAATCGATTTATTATACGTTTGTTGCAACTGATAAATCTCTTTCAGGTTTTCGGCCAGCATTTTTTTGTTGGCAGTAACCACGTGTTTGCCGTTCTGCACGGCCTGTTTTACAATAGTAAAAGCGGCATCGGCATCGTCAATCAACTCAACAATCACGTCTATTTCGGGGTCGTTCAAAATTTCGCTTGCTTCGAAAGTAAAATAGGAGGAGTCAATAATCCTCGATTTCTTTTTATTCTTGACACAGATCTTTTTTATCTCGGCTTTTACCCCGTGGGTTTCATTTAGTACATGGTAAAGCCCCTGGCCTACACATCCAAATCCAAACAACCCTAGCTTTAATTTTTTCTTCATGTTTTAATATTAGTTTTTTAGTAGCCACATGCCTGCATGCCGTAGCGCATTCATGATATTGTTTCTTTTGTAAGTTCCATTTTTAAAAATTTCCGAACACTTCTCTTAAACTGATCAAACTCTACCAAAAACCCATCGTGTCCATGAAGAGACGAGAGTGTCTCGAAGGTTGCCTCTGGAATGTGTTTCGCTAAAAATTCCTGTTCGGGAGTTGGAAATAATAAATCGGAATCAATTCCAATTACGAGTGTTTTAGCTTTAATTTTCCTTAGCGCAGCCTCCTGACTTGTTCGGCCCCGGCCTACATTATGACTATCCATAGCTTTCGTTAAGATCCAATAGCTAAATGCATTGAATCGGTTGGCCAATTTTTGTCCCTGGTAGCGTTGGTACGAAGCAGCCCGAAACTCATCGATCTTCTCATTTGATTTTTCTTGTTGGGTATTTTGAAAAGTATTGTAAGTACGAAATGAAATCATGCCCATAGCGCGAGCCGCTTTCAAACCATTGATGCCTGCGCGGGCATCGTCTTCCTTCCAGGTTGCATCCGCCTCTATGGCCATTCGTTGCGCTTCATTGAATGCGATGCCCCATGGAGAATGAGCGGCATTGGTAGCAATGGGAATAATTCGTTCAAAAACTTCGGGTTGTTGAACGGCCCATTCCAATACCTGCTGCCCACCCAGAGAGCCCCCCAGCAGGGTGTGAATCTTTGCAAGACCCAAATGCTGCCTGAGCAAATCAAAACTGAGAACAATGTCGCGGTTTGTTAAGGCTGGGAAAGCATGATAATATCCTTTTCCCGTTAGGGGATTTATTGACAAGGGTCCCGTTGAACCATAACAACCTCCCAGGGCGTTGGCACAGATGATAAAGTAATCGCGCGGATCGAAAGGTGTACCGTCTGTAAAAAGTTCTTTCCACCAATCCGTAAAGTCTGAACTACCGGTAAGGGCGTGGCAAATCCAGATTGCGTTGCTCCGCTCTTTATTAAGTTGACCTACCGTGGTGTATTTAAGCTGGAAGCCCGGAAGAATTTCTCCGGACTCCAGCCTGAACTCACTGGCAAAGTGAAATATCGAATCAGACTTTAACATTATTTAATTTTTAGTTCACTAGCTCGGTCGCAAAAACCTTTTCAAAGGCTTGTTGAAAATCTGCTTTTATATCATCAATATGTTCAATACCCAATGATACGCGGAGCAGGGTGGGCAACACGCCTGAAGAAATTTGTTCTTCGTCTGACAATTGTTGATGTGTGGTTGCCGAAGGTTGAATGATAAGGGTTTTGGCATCCCCCACATTGGCCAGATGGCTCACTAATTTAAGATTGTCAATAACCTGGGTTGTGTGTTCCTTCGTTCCCTTTACGGTGAAAGACAGCACACCTCCAAAACCATTGCGCAAGTATTTCTTTGCCAGACGGTGATAGGTGCTGGTAGTTAACCCCGGATAATTAACACTTTCCACATGGGGGTGTTGTTCTAGCCATTGGGCTAAGGCAAGGGCATTATCGACAGACCGCTGTACGCGCAAGGATAGTGTTTCGAGACCCTGAAGGAATAAGAAAGAATTGAATGGACTTAAGGCAGAACCGAAATCACGCAATCCCTCAACCCGTGCACGAATAATAAAGGCGATGTTGGGGAGACCCAATGGATTATTTTCTCCAAATACTTCTCCGAATTTCAATCCATGGTATCCCTCCGAAGGTTCGCTGAATTGAGGAAACTTTCCGTTGTTCCAATTATAATTTCCGCCATCAACAATTACACCTCCTATTGAAGTTCCATGGCCACCAATCCATTTGGTGGCAGAAGCCACCACAATGTGTGCGCCATGGTCGAAGGGTCTGAATAAATAACCAGCAGCGCCAAAAGTATTATCAACGATCAAAGGCAGGTTATGCTTTTTAGCAAGCGCGGCTATTGCTTCAAAATCAGGAATATTAAAGCCCGGATTTCCAATGGTTTCGAGATAAAGTGCTTTCGTTTTCTTATCTATATGTTTTTCAAATGCTTCGGGCTTATCTCCTTCAGCAAAGCGAACATCAATACCCAGTCGTTTAAAGGCAACTTTAAACTGATTGTAAGTGCCACCATACAAAAAGGAAGTGGAAACAAAATTGTCACCCGTCTGTAAAATGTTATTGAGGGCAATGAACTGCGCGGCTTGTCCCGAACCTACCGCCAGGGCGGCAACACCACCTTCCAAAGCTGCGATGCGTTTTTCGAACACATCGGTGGTTGGGTTCATAATACGTGTGTAAATATTGCCGAATTCCTTAAGTGCAAAAAGGTTAGCACCATGTTCGGCATTCTTGAATACAAAGGAAGAAGTTTGATAAATGGGTACAGCGCGCGAACCCGTTGTAGGGTCTGCTTCCTGGCCTGCATGCAATTGAAGTGTTTCAAATCGTAAGGTTGACATAACTTTAATATTTTTTTGAATGTTTAATTTTTAAAAAGAATGAACTTAATCGTAGCCATACCCGTCACCCGGTAAGACCGTAGATTAGCTTGTTGCCGGTAGCGCTGCGCTTAGATCAACGGCAACAATTAACAACAACACATACAACACTGCACAGCAGGTGTATGCGGAGGTAGAATAAAATGAAGTGGAATGGAGATTCTGTCGGGAAAACAGATCAAATCCCGGAGATTCGATTGTTGTTTGAGGATGGAAAGTTGAGTTTTCATTTTTTACTTTACCGGTTTATAGTTCTCCTCGGCACCTTGCCGGGAGCAGGATTTAGCACCGTTTTCCTTTCGAAATCACCGAAAGACTGGTTGCTAGCGCTTCAAAGAGCCTGTACTCTCCACGCTTCTTTATAAATCGGTTGAGCAGATGCCTCACCGACTATGATAACACAAACGTATAC
>JAEUUB010000769.1 GCA_016787745.1 Cyclobacteriaceae bacterium | reverse complement strand
TGCAGGTGCAATATCGGATGCACGAATCGATCATGAAGTTTTCTTCTCAATACTTTTATAAAGATAAATTAGTCGCCCATGCTTCCGTAAAATCGGCTTTGCTGCGAGCAGATCAGCAACCTGTAATTTTTATTGACACGGCTGGTTGTGGATATACAGAAGCGCAGGATCCCGAAACATTAAGTCGGTATAATCAGGAGGAGGCACATCTACTCATTCATCAGATTGAAAATCTGATAGAAGAAATTGGTGCAGGAGCCTGGATGGAAGAAAAGCTTTCCTTGGGAATTATTACCCCATACCGGGCTCAGGTGGATCAACTTCACAAACTGGCCGAAGCCTCATCTATTCTAGAGCCACTTCACAAACTGATTAGCATAAACACCGTGGATGCCTTTCAGGGGCAGGAACGGGATGTGATTGCCATCAGTTTTGTACGCAGTAACGAAAAAGCGGAAGTGGGATTTTTAGGAGACATCCGCAGAACCAACGTAGCTATGACCCGGGCGCGTAAAAAACTTATTATGGTGGGCGACAGTGCTACGCTGAGCTCGCATCCTTTCTATGAAAGACTTTTAGACTACGTGCAAGGGTTACAATTTTACCGAAGTGCCTTTGAGGTCTGAGATTATGTTTTTTTTGATATCATCTAAGATTCCCGCATTTGAAATCATCGTGTAACCGCCTTCCCTTTTCTGCCTGTTTTATTGTGTTAAAAGTATTACTATTGGGCTCGTAAAACTTCGTTATGAAAAATATCTCTATTCTTTTTTGGATCGTGGCCTTTGCGGTATCCCCATCGTATGCACAAGATAAGTTGAAAAGTATGCCCGGTTATGATCAGTATCAAAAGGTAGCGCCTCATGTCCGTGGCTCGGTAAAACCGGGAAGCCTGACGGGCAAATGGAGTGATGATGGAAGCTATTTTGAATACGAACTGGATAAAAAAGTATACCGGTACACCATTAAAACAAAAAAAGTAACCGAAGTGGGACCTGCTCCCGAAGTAGAGCCGAGAAACTTCAATCGCCCGGCCCGGGGCCGGCAATTTGATTTTGCCAATTCGCCCGATGAAAAATGGAAGGCCTATACGAAAGACCGGAACATGTATCTCAGCCATGCGGATGGCAGCAACCCCATCGCTATAACTAAAGATGCCAACGAAGAGAATCAGATTAAGTATGGCATCGCCACCTGGGTATATGGGGAAGAACTTCGGCAAACCACGGCCATGTGGTGGTCGCCCGATAGCAAGAAAATTGC
>JAEUUB010000235.1 GCA_016787745.1 Cyclobacteriaceae bacterium | reverse complement strand
GGGGGATATTATTGCAAAACCAACCAATCGGCCGGAGAGCAATCAAGACATTGAACTTATGCTATGTTGGATGAACCAGCGGCCCGCAAATTTGAATTCTAAATTTTACTTACGCCATACTTCGCGCGAAACAAAAGCCGTACTGAAGGAGATAACCTATAAATTAGATATTGGCTCATCCAAACGAGTGGAAGGCGTTGATCAGTTAATAATGAACGACATTGCCCGCGTTCGCCTGCGCACCGCGCAACCCCTTGAGTTTGACAGCTATCGCAAAAACAGAATAACCGGAAGTCTGATTCTGGTAGATGAGAATACAAATGAAACGGTGGCCGCGGGGATGATCATTTAATTGGATATCAGTCACAAATTTTTAGATGAAAAAACTTTTGGAACTGGCTATTCGCGCTTCAGAAGCAGCGTGTAAAGCAATCCTCAGCGTTTATGATTCGGGTGATTTTCAAACAGAATTCAAAGGTGATAACTCACCGTTGACGCGCGCGGATAAAAAAGCCCATGACCGTATTGTTTCAATCCTGCAGCCATCCAATCTCCCGGTTTTAAGTGAAGAAGGAATAAACATTTCTTACGATGAAAGAAAAAATTGGCAACAATTCTGGATGGTCGACCCTCTGGACGGGACCAAAGAGTTTCTAAAGCGTAATGGAGAGTTTACCGTTAATATTGCCTTGATTGAAAATCAAAAGCCTGTATTGGGTGTTGTGGCTGTTCCTGTTACAGGAGACGTTTTTTATGCAGAGCAAGGATTAGGTGCGAACGTGAAACGGATGGGAAGGGTAGACTTCTTGTCAAAAAGATTGTCGCTGGATATAACAAAGTCCGGAATCCGGGTGGTGGCTTCTCGCTCTCACATGAATGCAGACACGGAGACTTACATTCAGTCATTGAGAAAGCCCGTTCTTGTGTCGCAGGGCAGCAGTTTAAAATTCATGTTGTTAGCGGAGGGCAAAGCCGATGTATACCCGCGATTTGCCCCAACCATGGAGTGGGACACGGCCGCAGCCCATGCAATAGTGAGTGAAGTTGGTTTTTCGGTGCTGCAAAAAGACACTAATATCCCTTTACTCTACAATAAGCCTGATTTATTGAATCCTTCCTTCATTTGCCAATAACCTCATTATTTGAGCTTAATTTTTACTGTAATTTTTGCACAATTGCATTTCTATTTTACCTTTGCAGTCCTTAAAAATGGGAGCTTAGCTCAGCTGGTTCAGAGCATCTGCCTTACAAGCAGAGGGTCGGGGGTTCGAACCCCTCAGCTCCCACAGAAAACCTCAGAATATCTTCTGAGGTTTTTTATTTTAGTGGATGGCTCTATTCTACATTCTGTACTCCCAAAAAGCTAATAAATTTTACATCGGTCATACAACTGAACTGATGAATGAGAGGCTTAGAAAACACAATTCAAATCACATCGGATTTACTGGAAAATTTAAGGATTGGGTGAATGTTTATACTGAAACATATGCAACTAAGGAGATTGCCTACGCCAGAGAAAGAGAAGTAAAAGCATGGAAGAGTAGAGTAAGAATCCAAAGGCTTATTGCCAGTTTAGAGCCTCCCGGCCTTTAGCCGGGAGGCTCGGGGTTCGAACCCCTCAGCTCCCACATCAAAGCCTTGGATTTCCAGAGCTTTTTTTTCAAGCTTCCCCTCATCCCGGATAGAATAAGGCTAGATTCATCAAAATATTTCCGCGATTCTTTGGTTTAATACTTGTAACGTATTTTTGTTAAACCATTTTTTCAACTTTGAAGCACATCCGCAGGATTTTCCTTTATTTTTTCCTCACCTTGACCATTGTTTTTACGGGGGTTGTTATTTCGGTCTTTTTATTCAAGGACCGGATTATCCAACAGTTTGTAAGCGCGGCAAACCAAAAACTCAATACCCCGGTAAAAATTGGGAAAATCGATATTTCCATGTTCTCAGATTTCCCCAACATCGCGATTGTCTTTACCGATGTGTATGTGGAGGACAGCCATCCCGGCAACTATCCGTTGCTTACTGCTGATCGGATCGCTTTTAACCTGAATGCCCTGGAACTATGGAAAGGAAATTACTCAATCCGGGGCCTTGCCATCACTGGCAGTGAAACTAACCTTAAAATAAACGGAGCCGGCAAAGGCAATTTTGTAATTCTAAAAGATACGCCCAACGAGGGCGGCAGTATTGTTCATTTTGATTTACGTAACGTTACACTGGACCGCACCATTCTAAGCTATCAGGATCAGCAACTGCGGCATCATCATGTATTTAACAGCGAACAACTGATTGCCTCCATAGCCGTCACAGGCAACCTGTATCAAATCGAAGCCGAGGGCGATGTTGTAACGGAACAAATTGGAATAAATAATTCTATATACCTGAATAACAAAAGCTTTTTAATAACTGCGCAGGTCGACTATGATGATGACAAAAAAACGGTTCTTATAAAACCCTCACTGGTCAAGGTGGGTCACTCCGACTTCTCAGTAAATGGAAATTATACGTTTAAAGAAAAAAACTGGATCGATATCAAAGCCGAAGGAAAAGATACAGACATTCAAACGTTGCTGTCGCTTTTACCAGACGTGGCCAACCAGAAACTAAAAAAATATAGAAGCGAAGGTGATGTGTTTTTCAATCTGGCCCTTAAGGGCGAATTGAGCGAGCGCAAAAGCCCCTATATCTCCGCGTCTTTCGGATGCACAAATACCACGGTGTATCATCCCGATTATAAAACACAAATAAAGAACGCCAACTTAAACGGCTCCTTTGCCAGTCCCTCAGCCACTGATTTTACAAATGCCGAATTATTTTTAAAAGATATTCATGGTGAGTTGAATGGCCAGGTTTTTAATGCCAACATTTCTATCAGTAAATTTAGCGATCCCTATATCGTATTTGATTTTAAGGGCGATTTGGATGCGGCTTCTCTTTTCAATTTCTATCCAATAAGCGATATAAATGATTTGACAGGCTTGTTATCAGCCGATATTTCTTTCCAGGGTCAAACTTCCTTGCTTAAGAAGAAAGCAACTGTGCAAAAGGTAAACACCCAGGGCGCCATTGTTATGAGTGATCTGAACTTTGGGTACGGAAAACAGAAAATACAATTTAAAGACATAAACGGAACCCTGCAGTTTAACAATCAGGACCTGGCATTAAGCAACGTGAGCGGTCGATTTGAAAATAGCGACTTTCATCTTAACGGCTTCTTTAAAAACATTATCACGTTTCTTCTTTTTGAGAATCAGCCCATAGGTATTGAAACGGATTTAAAATCAAACTTTCTCGATCTCGATCAGTTATTTGCCATAGGCTTTGGCGAGGAGGAATCTGAAAATTATCAGTTTAGTATTTCACCGGACAT
>JAEUUB010000768.1 GCA_016787745.1 Cyclobacteriaceae bacterium | reverse complement strand
CCGAATTGATTTTGTATCGTGCAATTTTAATGCCTTCGCCAACCAGCAGGTAACGATACTACTTAACACCGGCACCGGCACATTTTCCGGCAGCAACAAAAGAAATTTTGCTTCGGCAACCAACCCCACGGATGTGGCCGTGGGCGATTTTAATAAAGATGGAAATCTAGACGTTGTTACGTGCAGTCAAAGCAACAACAATTTTTCTTTACTCCTTGGCGATGGGGCCGGAAATCTAGCTGCCCCGGTGAATTTTACTGCCGGAGACTTACCGCAAGGTATTGCTGTAGGCGATATGAATAAAGACGGAAATCCGGATGTGTTGGTTACCAACCGAGGAACGCCCGATGATGTTTATATCTATTTAGGAAATGGCAGTGGTGGTTTCGCTGCACCTGCCATCATTACAATTCCCAATGTATGGGATATTACCGTGGCTGAATTTAATGGCGATACAAATCCTGATTTTGCCGTGTACGTTGGCAACACTGTACAGGTTTGGTTTGGCGATGGAACCGGCACCGCGTATACACTCGGCCCTACCATCACCTCATTTGGCATCAGTGGCAACCCCATCACGTCAGCCGATCTGGATGGCGATGGGGACATTGACATTTTAGCCGCGAGTGGATACACCTTAAATGATGGCAGTGGTAATTTTTCTGCCAGAGTCATTATCCCCCAAACAGGTAATGAATATACGGTTGCCGATGTAAATAAAGATACTCATCCCGATATCATCGCCAACGACAATAACCAAAACACGCCTAATACCAGAATACTATTAGGCAATGGCACAGGTGTGTTTACCCTTCTGGCGAAATTTGAAACAAATGGGTACGCTAGAGGAATAGAAGTAGCCGATGTAAATAATGATACCAACCTGGATGTGGTAAGTGTTGGAAGCTGGGGTGGTGTACATTATGCCGATGTACTGTTAGGGGATGGCACAGGGTATTTTACAAACGCACCTCTCAAGTATCCAACCACTACAGACCCACGCGATCTTGTAAAGGGCGATTTTAATGAAGACGGTGAAATTGATATTGCGATAAGCCACGCCAGCAACTTAATTACAATTTATTTAGGCCAGGGAAATGGCCGTTTTATAAAGACACCAAACAACTATGCAACGGGTTCCTTACCACAGTATATTCAATCGATTGACTATAATAAAGACAACCATCTTGATCTGGTAACCCTTAACCTGACCGGAGCAAGCGTAACGGTTTATACCGGTGCGGGCGATGGCACGTTTAGTCTGTTAGCAACCACACCAGTCACCGCGTTGCCGGGCAGCCGAATGACGGTGGCCGATTTTAATAACGACACGTTCATAGATATTGCCGTATCCGGGTACACCAATAATTTAATTAGCATCCTTACCGGAACCGGAAGCGGATTCAATGCCCCGGTTACCATCCCTGCCTCCGACAATATTTCAGAAATTAAAGCAGCCGACTTTACCGGAGATGGCAACCAAGACATTATTGCGGATCTTAATAACATAAACCGCATGGTACTCTTTACCGGTAACGGATCGGGTGGGTTTACCGAAGGAACAACCCAGTATGTTCAAAACGGAAGTTTCTTTTTGGTAGATGATATGAATGGCGATAACAAACCCGATGTCATTACATTTTCAAACAGCTCGGGCGATGATTATTTCATCAACGATGGCTCTGGAAATTTTACTGGGACAGCCATGGCGGTATCGCTGGGTGGTTTCCCGTGGGGGTATGATGATATGAATGGCGATGGCATAAAAGATTTGATAGTAGGCGCACAAAACAGCAGCAGTTCAAGCCCCGGACAAATTGTTGTGTTTCGCGGAACGGTGGGTGGCATTTCCAATTCTGTGCTCATCGACAAAGATTATTCCGGGGGCAACCGCTTTGTACTTCATGATCTGAATGGTGACTCCAAGCTGGATATTATTGCTACCTCAAACAATCTTTAT
>JAEUUB010000747.1 GCA_016787745.1 Cyclobacteriaceae bacterium | reverse complement strand
CACTTCTTCCGCCTCCGGTAAAACAACAACGGATGCCGCAGACGTGTGGACGCGGCCTTGCGTTTCGGTGGCAGGTACCCGCTGTACCCGATGCACTCCCGATTCGTATTTGAAAATGCCAAAAGCATTTTCGCCTTCAATAGTGCTGATAACTTCCTTATACCCGCCCGCGGTTCCCTCGGTTACATCTACCACCGACATTTTAAGTCCCCTCCGATCGCAAAACCGCTGATACATTCTCCACAAATCTCCCGCAAAAATAGCGGCTTCATCACCGCCTGTACCTGCCCGTATTTCCAGAATAGCATTCTTTGAGTCGTTCGGGTCTTTAGGCATTAACATTTCCTTTAATTCGGCCTCAAGAATTTCATTTTTTGGTTCCAACTCCTCCAATTCCATCTTCGCTAACTCCCGCATCTCAGGATCTTTTTCCTTTTGAAGTATGGCCTTGGCGTGACCTAACCCATCCAATATGGCCTGGTATTGGGTATACTTTTTAACTACTTTTTCAAGATCCTTGTATTCCTTGTTAAGCTGCCCGTATTTCTTTGGGTCCTTCATCGTTTCCGATTGCACCAGGAGCTGACCCACCTCTTCAAAACGGTTCTTTATTTCTAATAACTTTTCAATCATAACTTAAAAGAAGGCTGCAAAGTTAATAAAATCGGTGGCTAAAGCGGATACCCCTACCCAGCCTAACCGTTTACTTTCTACCTTTACTTAGTAATTCGATAAAATGAAATCTTTTCTATTTGGCTCATTGCTTTTACTTGTTGCCTGTACAGGTTCTCTTACTTCTGATCAACGTAAAAGAATAAAAGAAAACATGGCACAGGGCGAGATTAAAAAAGTAACAGATGCCCAAATAATGGAAGCGGCATTTAGTTATGGTCGTAAAATTGCGACTATCCTGCAGACCCAGGACAGAGCCTTTACAAATCAGTTGCTTCAGGATTCCCTAAGCAATGTGTTTGAGGTAGAATTTGTATCTATTCAAGAAAGCAATAAATCGCTTCGTAGGGTGGAGAAGCAACTTTTAGATGCCTATACCTTGCAGCCGTACGATGCAGATAACGTTCAGAAAATGGGATCCGACTCCTTGCTTTATACAAAACCACTGATGCGCGAACATCCGGATGGGTCTATGGAATTCACAAAAGCAATCGGTATTCGGATGACCACGAAGCAAATAATTCTTAGCATAAAATAATGAAGCCCTGGCAGATCTGGATTGACACGGGGGGAACTTTTACGGATTGCATTGCCCACACTCCCGGGGGAGATATCAAAAGATTAAAAGTACTTAGCAGTGGAGCCTTAAAGGGTCTGGTCGTAGGACAACTATCATCCCAGCAGTTAAAAGTACAACTTCAATGGCCGGTGAGCCGGGATATTTTTGAGAATTTTGTAATGACCTTTTTTGATACAAAAAAAACCTCATCCCGTATTGGTAAGGCCTCATTAAAAGAGTCAGTGATTCACTTAAAAACTTCTCTTAGAGGTCGGATCAAGCCGGGCACAACATTCGAGATTTCCTCCAGTGAAGAGGTTCCCGTATTTGCAGCCCGGCTTCTTACAGAAACCAGGTTTAAAGACACATTTCCAAAAATTGAATTGAAGCTTGGTTCTACACGGGGAACCAACGCACTTCTCGAACGAAAAGGTGCCCCCACGGCATTAATTATTACCAAGGGATTTAGGGATTTGCTGGTGATAGGCACCCAACAACGACCGGATTTATTTGCACTTAATATTGTGCGACCTCAACCCCTCTATGATTTTGTTATTGAAGTAGAGGAACGCATAGAGGCGAGTGGTAAAGTTTTTAAGTCCCTAACCCAATCGGCATTACTTAAGATTCTTAAAGAAATCCAAAAGACTGATTGCGCCTCTGTAGCCATAGCGCTTCTCAATAGCTACGAAAATCCTATTCATGAAAAATTAGTTAAGGAAAGGTTGATTGATCAAGGCTATCGGTTTGTTACAGCTTCTCATGAAATTTCCGGACAGATAAAAATTTTACCGCGCGCGGAAACAACCGTTGCCAATGCGTATCTCGACCCGATCATTCGCACGTATGTAGCCAATATTCAGTCGGGGCTATTGGGAGCTAAATTGAAGTTAATGACGAGTGCGGGCGGACTTGTAAATGCCGCTAATTTTTTTCCAAAAGATAGCCTATTGAGCGGTCCTGCAGGTGGAGTAACCGGAGCCGTTACTTCCGCTCAACTTTCGGGGGTCAATAAAATTGTTACGCTCGATATGGGAGGCACCAGCACCGATGTGTCGCTTTATAATAATCAATATTCGTACAGGTACGAATCTAAGGTAGGTGATATAAAAATTCTTTCGCCCTCGCTTACTATCGAAACAATAGCAGCAGGAGGTGGATCTATTTGTGATTTTGATGGATATAAATTAATTGTAGGGCCCCATAGTGCGGGCGCGTCTCCCGGACCTGCTTGTTATGGAAGTGGAGGTCCGTTAACCATTACAGATGTAAATCTTCTTTTAGGTCGGGCGGATGCGGATTTTTTTTCCATTCCTCTCTACAAAGACAAATCGGAAGCTGCTTTGGATTTGCTTATTGAAAAGATTGAAGCATCAACCGGAAAGAAACCCAGGAAGGAAATTTTGTTGCAATCTTTCATTCAAATAGCCAATGAAAA
>JAEUUB010000732.1 GCA_016787745.1 Cyclobacteriaceae bacterium | reverse complement strand
CCATACAGGCGCTTATCAGGAATCGCTTGGCGGATATGGAGGTATTCAACACTGCCTTATTCCGGCTCCAAAGCATGTGCTGATTCATCGCAATGAAGATGGAGAAATAACAACAGAATTATTTTCGAAAGAACAAACCAGTGAAAGCATGATGCAGTTGCTGGGCTATCAAAACGAACCCATCGTAAAACAATAATCCTTTTAAATAAAAAAAATAAAAAAACCAGCCACTAAAGTGGTTGGTTTTTTTATGTCTAGCAAAGAATTTCGATTCCTCTGGCAATCATACTCCGGTATGACAAATATCATTTTTATCTTTTAAAGTCAACTGGTATATTCAATACATCGTTCTTGTCTTAGTTTTCATCTAAAAACTCAAAGTGTTATGAAAATCTACGATAACAAACACATCAAAAATATTGCTTTACTGGGGTCACCTAAATCTGGCAAAACACTGCTTGCCGAAGATATGCTATTCGAAGCCGGCATTATTCATCGCAGAGGTTCGTTGGAAGGGAAAAACACTGTCAGTGATTATCACGAAATAGAACATGAACGGGGGAATTCTGTTTTCGCCACAGCCATGCACACCGAATGGAAAGACTACAAAATAAATATTATCGATACCCCGGGGCTGGATGATTTTGCCGGGGAAATGATTGCATCATTACGGGTGGCTGATACTTGCGTGATGACCATTAACGCACAACATGGGTTTGAAGTTGGCAGTGAGTTAGTGTGGAATTATGCCGAACAGTTTAGTAAACCTGTGATTCTTGCAATAAATCAGATGGATCATCCGCGGGCAGACTTTGAAAATTCCCTTCACTCTTTGCGCACCCACCTGGGCAATAAGGTTACGCAAATGCAATACCCGCTTAACCAGGGGCCTGATTTTAATGAGATAGTCGATTTGTTGAAGATGGTGCTGTATCGGTTTCCTGCCGAGGGTGGAAAGCCCGAAAAACTCCCCATCCCAGCATCGGAAAAAGAGAAATCAGACCGGCTGCATAACGAACTGGTTGAAAAGGCAGCCGAAAATGATGAGAAGTTAATGGAGAAATACTTCGAGAAAGGTACTCTGGATGAAGATGAACTACGCCTGGGTTTAAAAGAAGGGATGATACATCACGATGTGTTTCCGGTGTTTGTAATGTCGGCAAAGAAAAATATGGGCACCGGTAGAATGATGGGCTTTATCGATAATGTAGCGCCTACCCCACGGGAATCAAAACCTGAAACAACCAAAGACGGAAAGGAAATTTTCTGCGACCCCAAAAAACCGACTGTTCTTTTTGTATTTAAGTCACATCTTGAGCCTAACCTCGGCAAACTTTCCTTCTTTAAAGTTATTTCAGGAGAAGTAGCTGCGAACTCGGAGCTTATCAATAGCCAAACCGGAGCCTTAGAAAGAATCCATCAATTATTTATCATGGATGGCAAAAACCGAAATCCGGTAGAGAAGCTGGTGGCTGGAGATATAGGCGCCACGTTAAAATTGAAAGACACCTACTCCAACCAAACACTGCACGACAAAAGTCTCGAAGTCACCCTCCGCCCGATCGAGTTTCCCCAACCCCGGATTCGTGTAGCCGTAACCGCCAAAAGTCAAACCGATAACGAGAAGATTGGGGAAGTTCTGGGCAAAATTCATCAGGAAGACCCAACGCTTGAAGTTGAATATTCAAAAGAACTTAAGCAGTTAATACTTTCTGCCCAAGGCGAGTTGCACGTGGCTGTTTGCAAATGGTTACTTGAAAATTCATACAAATTAAATGTGGAATTTGACACACCTCGCATCTCCTACCGTGAAACCATACGCAAGCCATCGAGCGCCAGTTACCGTCATAAAAAACAATCAGGAGGAGCCGGACAGTTTGGTGAAGTTCATTTAAAAATTGAGCCCTATGAAGAGGGAATGCCAGAACCCGATGAATTTACAATACGGGGCAAAGAGGTAATTAATCTCGAATGGGGCGGCAAATTGATTTTCTACAATTGTATTGTGGGTGGTGTTATCGATTCCCGTTTCATTCCCTCCATCCTAAAAGGGATAATGGAAAAAATGGAAGAGGGCCCCGTTACAGGCTCGTATGTTCGGGATGTGCGGGTGATGGTGCACGATGGAAAAATGCACCCGGTTGATTCCAACGATATCTCGTTTAAGATTGCCGGCATGATGGCCTTTAAAGAGGCCTTTATAAAAGCCGAACCCCAACTTCTTGAGCCCATCTGTAATCTGGAGGTACGGGTGCCCGAAGAAATGATGGGAGAAGTAATGAGTGATCTACAAACCCGAAGGTCTATGATTATGGGGGTTGATACAATTGGAAACTATCAGGTTATAAAAGCTAAAACACCCCTGGCTGAATTAGATCGTTACTCAACGTCCCTTCGTTCGTTATCGCAAGGACGGGCAAACTTCAGCCAACAATTTGCAGAGTACCTGCCTGTGCCTTTTGAAGTCCAGCAAAAACTTGCAAAAGAGCTTGCTGAAGTTGAATTGATTTAAAAAAATCCAGCTAAATTTATGTACTTCTAATTTTAATTCAAGGGGTATTACAGCATGTACGCAGGTAAGTGGTTAGTACCGTTTATTTTTATTATTCTATGTACATGCCAAACTTTGGCCCAAGATCTTTATTCTGCCCGGGGCTATTGGACTGAGATCAATAAGGAAGCCTACCAGAAAATCTTACAAAAAAAACGCACAGGCGCTACACTTACCGATAATGAAATCGCTTACGTAACCGACTACGAAATTTACCTTGAAAATTATTTTCAACGAATGTCGGAAGATGAAAAGTTGAAATACAACCAAATGAAAGCCCAGTGGGATCAGGAACTCACACGTCCGGCACAACCTTCGGATGAGTATGACTTTGAACTTCGCCCTCGCGATAGGATTACCAACGGAATTTATGGTGCATACTATGGCGCAAGCATAGCTGCCATAGGGGAGTTTGATGAAACTGCCGCAATAGGAGTTCCTTTAATCATAGCCGGCTTATGGCAATTGGGACCCGTTCTGAATCCTAAGAAATATGAAGGAATTACACGTGGAACAATCAGGGCTGGCAATACTGGAAAATTTTTAGGGCTAGGATATGGGCTTGCATTAGGGCTTGCTATAGGGGGTGATTCTGAAAATACGGGAAAGATAGCATTAGGTCTTTCATCAGTGGCAAGCATTTCCTTAGGAGAAGCCGCCTTCCAGATTCAAAAGAAAAAACAAGTTTCGGAAGGACATATTGAAATGATGCGCCATTATGGAGTGCTTGGGCCTGCCGTGGCCATATTAGGCGTGGCAGCAACTAATACCGATAATGCAAATCTCGCTGGAGCATCGCTGGTGGCAGGGGGAATTACCGGATTAATTATTGGGAATAGTGTGGCAAAAAAATACGATTATACAGTAGGCGATACGGATATCATTTCCTCCCTAACCTGGATCTCGACAGGTATTGGATTTACAGGGGCCGCTGAGGTAATCGATGACGATGAAAATCTGGGTTTGCTTTTGATACCTGCCGCTACGGCCATTGCGGGTACCGTATTAGGACAACGATCTGTAAAAGGCGTTTACCTGACCAAGAAACAAGGCAGCACTATTAATTTGTCCAGTGGCGGTGCGGCCCTGATCGGATTAGGTATTACTGCGCTGCTTGAGACTGAATCCCCGGCCGTTTTTATCGGAGTACCTTCTGCTTTAGCACTTATTATGCATCAATCGCTATTTCATTCTTATAAAATGAAAAATCTGGAGAGTAAC
>JAEUUB010000730.1 GCA_016787745.1 Cyclobacteriaceae bacterium | reverse complement strand
GGAAAGTGTAAATAGTCCTGAAAAGTTTTGGGCTTCTGTGGCCGAAGATTTCCTTTGGCGAAAGAAATGGGATAAAGTTTTAGAGTGGGATTTTAACAAGCCCGATGTGAAATGGTTTGTGGGCGGTAAACTAAATATCACTGAGAATTGTATCGATCGCCATCTTCCCAACAAAGCAGATCAAACTGCCATTATCTGGGAGCCGAACGATCCCCATAAGGAATCGCAACATATTACTTACCAACAATTGCATGATCAGGTTTGCCGGGTAGCGAACATGCTTAAAGATCATGGGGTAAAAAAAGGCGATCGGGTTTGTATTTATATGCCTATGATTCCCGAAGTGGCTTATGCCATGCTGGCCTGTGCCCGTATTGGGGCCGTTCATTCTACAGTGTTTGCAGGTTTCTCTGCGGGTTCATTAATAGATCGGATAAACGATGCCGGTTGTAAGTTGATTCTTACGAGTGATGGTGCCAATCGGGGAGATAAGAAATTGGATCTCAAGTCAATTATTGATGAAGCCATCGAGAAATGCCCAACCATCGAGAAAACGATCGTCTTTAAGTATACGGGTACGCGGGTTTCTATGAAAGCCGGCCGTGACTTTTGGTGGCACGAGCAAATTGAAAAAGCTTCAATGCAATGTGCCGCGGAAATTATGGATGCCGAGGATTTACTTTTTATCCTTTACACATCCGGATCTACCGGTAAACCAAAAGGAATGGTGCATACCATTGGGGGTTACATGGTGTTTACCGCGTACACATTTCAAACTGTGTTTCAATACCAACCGGGTCAGGTGTATTGGTGTACAGCTGATGTTGGCTGGATCACGGGGCATTCTTATATTTTATATGGTCCGCTTGCCTCAGGAGCCACCACCGTTATTTTCGAAGGAATCCCTTCATGGCCCGACATGGGTCGCTTTTGGCATGTGGCAGAAAAGCACAGGGTAAACATTTTTTATACTGCGCCAACAGCCATTCGCTCGCTAGAAAAAGCTCCTATAAGCTTTGTGTATCACTATGATCTTCATTCAATTAAAGTTCTGGGATCGGTGGGCGAACCGATTAATGAAGAAGCCTGGCATTGGTATCATGAGCACATTGGTCGTAAACAATGCCCGGTAGTTGATACGTGGTGGCAAACAGAAACGGGAGGGATCATGATTTCTCCTATTGCTCATGTAACTAAACTGAAACCTGCGTTTGCAACCCTGCCGTTGCCAGGTGTTCAGCCGGCTGTGATGGACGAAAACGGAAATGAATTAACCGCACAAGGCGTGGAAGGCCGATTAACTATTAAATTTCCCTGGCCCTCGATGGCCCGAACTATCTATGGTGACCATCAGCGGTTTAAAGACACCTACTTCTCCACGTTTCCGGGAAAATATTTTACGGGCGATGGCTGTAAGCGCGATGAGGAAGGATTTTATCGGATTACCGGTCGGGTGGATGATATCATTATCGTGTCTGGCCACAATATGGGCACGGC
>JAEUUB010000720.1 GCA_016787745.1 Cyclobacteriaceae bacterium | reverse complement strand
GTTCCAGTAGGGCGGTTTTACCTGAGCCCGGTGAACTTACCAGGTTGATTGCAAGAATTTCTTTAGCAAGAAAATACCCCCGGTTACGTTCGGCCAACAAATTGTTCTTTAACAAAATGTCTTGCTCCAGATCAATTTGTTTGCGGCCATTGGGTAAAGGAGTTGGTGTCGGTTCGATGGGCTTTAACTCAAGGTTAAGCAGATCCAATGGCTGCCGCATATCAACCCGATGAATACTTACTTTGGCATCACTATCACATCCACAGGTAGCACACATAGTTTATCTTTTAGAGTTTAGGTCATAATCATCGACTTTATCTGTAATTCCTTTCCTTGCATAATTTGTAACAATGGTTCGCCACACAGTGGGCATACATCAAACAATTCCTTTATTTCAAACTCACAGTCGCACTCTAAACATTTAGCACGGGCAGGTACATGTATTATGTTACGCTTTGCGGTTTGGAGAACCGTGTTCTTTACTGCTGACTCCCAAGCAAAATCAAGCGCATGGCAGTCAACGCCCGCTAAATCTCCAATAACTAAATCAATCGACTCGACTGAATGGGCCTGATATTCTTTTACTTTTTCTTCAGCTGTTTCGACAATACTCATGACTATTGAAAACTCATGCATTCTAAATAGGTTAAGAGTTATTTCTGTTCTTTTCCCGCACTCGTGTACAGTAGAAGCGGATCGCTACAAAGATTAGTGTTGCTGCCAGGGTTAACGCCAAAGGAATATAATGCTCTGGATTTGCGATATAATGACCCGGACTCAATGGGTTTTCATTTCCATGGCCAGGATGTGCAAAAACAAAAACGGGGAGTAATGCGAACGCAATCGTAATAAGTTTTTTGAGAATCGTTTTCATAAAGTGATGATTTTGTGAATTCTAAAGTAGCAAATCATCATTGTGGTAAACTTGACAAATGTCACCCTGATGGATGAATTTTATCAGTAAATGAAAGTGGCGACTGGAAATAGATTGAAGAAAACCTTTCAAAAGATTTTTACAACGCCCATGGGTACGCACGAAATCGGGCTAAAAGATCTAGTGGAAGGGTTGTTGCTGTTGGGAAAAATGCCCGACATCCATCTGTCTATGATGTCAATTGAAAAAGATACGACCACTCAGTACTATGCTCTCTCCCGAAATAGAAATTGCGCTACCCGAATTGAAGCAGGCGGTAATAGAATTGGCCAAACAGGTTTCAACACAAGTACTGCCCAAACTAACTACTTCCTGATTTTGTCCAGATAAAGTTTTGCCGCCTGTTCCACCCAACGATCGCGCTCGATGCGCCCTGGAAAAAATTTCACAACATCAGAAATTGTCTGGATTGATTCTTCCGTGAACTCACTGATTTGGCGATAGGTGTATATTCCATACTTATTCAGTTTCTTTTCAATGCCCGGCCCTATTCCATTAATAACCTGCAGATCATCTTTTTCTTCTGCATCATTTTTAAAGCTGCTTTTTTGATTAACCGTTGAGGCCGGCTTATCCTGCTTTCGCTCCTCGGCATCGGCTCTTAATCCCGAAAGCTCGATCTCAAGTTTTTGTCTTACGGCTTCTAATTGAACAATTTCATTTTTGAGTAAATCCAACTCACTTCCTTCCTTAGCATTTGTTTTTTGAATACTTTCTAACTCTGTCTTAAGTTTCTCATTTTCACGAGAAACTGTCAGAAAATCTTCGCGAAAAGTTTCACGGGCCCGGGTAAGGGTGCTTTCAGATTTTTCGGATTGTTCTTGAAGTACGTGCGCGGATGCTTGTAAGGCTACCCGGTCGGCTAACAGTCGCTTTACGACTTCGTTCCTTTCAGAAGTGCTTTGCTGGTTCAGCATCCAGGAAAAGGCAAAGCCAATGAAAACAGAAACCAAAATTATAATCAGGATTTCGGCAATAGCCCAGGCCGATTCGTGTGGATTAATATTTTCGGGTTTGGGACTAAGTCCCTTTATCCAAAACAGATACCATAAAGACGCAGCCAAACACCAAAAGAAAAAAAAACCGGCAAGAATATAAATGAGTCGCATCGTTGTAAAAACTTGGGTGAAAGTAATCAAAAATCTGAATGACATTCCTACCCTTAATCTCTTTTCATTTTTTCTTCCAACGTTTCGGTTAGCTTCCGAATAACTTCGTCCATTTTTGTAACCGTCTGATCCAGATAATTGATTAACTCCTCAACGGCTGCCGGAGAATGCAGTTCAAATTTAATCAGTCGAAGTAATCCTAACATGGTAGCAACGGGGGCCCGCATTTCATGCGAGTTTTTAAATGACATTTCCTGAATAAATTTAAAGTTGTCATCCATTTTAGATTTTAAAATCAAATAGTTTGTAATATCTATGGCCGAACAAAGTACCTCTTGAGGATAGCCTTGAGGGTCGCGCAAATACACAGAGTCTCTCAGCATAATAGTGTGATATTTGCCTTGCTTACTTATAAAACGAAGCGAACATTCAAGCACCTGACCTGGCTTGGATTGAATTAATTTGGCTACATGATCTTCCATTTTTGATTGATCCTCCTCGTGCAGTACATCTCTATAAAAGTTTTGCGAAATGCTTATCCGTTCCTCTTCGTTATATCCCATGTTGCGCATAATATTGCCTGTAGCAAACCGCATACGCTTGGCAATAAAGTCGTACATGGTTACCCCTGAAATAGAAACTTTTAAAATGCTTTGAACCAGGTTTTCTTTGGCTATCAAGTCCTCAGAAAGTTTATGCACTTTCTTTTGTGATGTAACATTTATGTGCAGTCCTCCCACTTTCAGTGCTTCTCCACGTGTGGAACGATCCAAAACTTTGCCGCGGGATAATACCCAAATATATTTACCATCGCGGTGGCGCATTCTGAATTCTTGTTCCCATGCCTCATCCGATTTAATAAAGCGTTTTTGATCCTCAATCACTCTCACTCGATCTTCCGGATGAATATGTTCTTCCCATAGTGAGTTGGAGACTGCCCTTTGAACCGGTTCCAATCCCAACA
This sequence comes from Cyclobacteriaceae bacterium, assembly GCA_016787745.1. Lineage (GTDB taxonomy): Bacteria > Bacteroidota > Bacteroidia > Cytophagales > Cyclobacteriaceae > ELB16-189. Next base: position 1,714 of record JAEUUB010000720.1, on the reverse strand, counting down.
TTTTAAACCAACCCTCACCATAAAATGTATGATTTTTTTCTATATCCCACTCCCACAAGCCCTCGGTAGTTGCATCTAAAATGCGCTTAAGCCTAAGCAATTTATTTTCAATAGAATCGGACATGCGTACAGCTATTTATCTATGTGGCAAACGAATTTTTGGATTGAATTCGATTCGTTAAATCTAAATTTAGTTAAAAATGAGGGGTTCGTGCAACCCAAGGGCAGGCATTGGCGTCTTAGATACATAATTCACTTATGTATTAGCCCCTTATGCATTCTCCCGAACTACTAAAAGGCTCCCTTCAAACCATTTTATTGAAAGTGTTGAAAGACCATGGTCGCATGTATGGATATGAAATCACCCAACGGGTTAAAGAGTTATCCGGAGAACGGATTCTTCTTACGGAAGGGGCACTTTATCCGACCCTTCACAAGTTGGAGGCAGAAGGTATGTTGAAAACGGAAGTGGTAACCACAGGGAAGCGAGTTAGAAAATATTATTCGCTTACGCCTGAGGGTAAAGTATTGGTGAAAACCCGTGTAAATGAATTAATCGCGTTTATTAAAACCATGGGGAATGTTTTGCAGGTAGAATTGAATTAAATTTTTCCGTTTAAACCGCATGCAATTAACTAACGACCACATAGCCTACATCATCAAAGACTTGAATTATCGAGGCATTTTTGCTGAAGGCATTCAGGAGGAGTTAATTGACCACATTTGTTCCTCGGTAGAAGCCGAGATGGCAACCGGAAAGAAATTTATAGATGCCTATCACCTTATATTAAAATCGTTTGGCCACACCGCAGGCTTGCGCGATACTCAAAAGAAAGTAATACAATCAGAAAATATAAAGCCCACAAATATGCTTAAGAACTATTTCACAATCGCACTGCGCAATCTGCGCAAGCACAGTTTCTATACGTTTATAAATATTGCCGGCCTTTCCGTGGGGCTGGCAATTTGTTTCATCATTCTACTATTTGTAATTAATGAAACGAGTTACGATAAACACTTTGGTAATGCTGATCGCATTTATCGAACAAAAAGTGAAATCAAATTTGGAGGCAATCACTATAACATGTTGTATGCGCCCCCGATCCTGGCAAGCGCACTCGTTGCTGAATATCCTGAAGTGGAGGCCGCAGTTCGTTTTCGGGAACGCGGCTCTTATTTAGTTAAGCGCAACATCGACAATATTAAGGAAGACCATGTTATCTGGACCGATAAGGATTTCTTTAAAGTATTTTCTATTTCAGTAATTGCGGGCAATGCGGAAACAGCACTGGCCGAACCAAACACAATAGCCATCAGCGAAAAAATTGCCGACAAATATTTTCCTGGCGAAAATGCATTAGGACAGGCACTTATTCTTGATAATAAAATGGACATGAAGATTACGGCTATCTATAAAACGCTGCCGCAAAACACTCATTTTCATTTCGATATTCTTATCTCGATGGAAGGTCTGGAGGAGGCCAAGAGATTGGTATGGTACAGCAATAACTTTCAAACCTACATTCTATTGCGGCCTGGGGCAGACGCAAAACAATTGGAAAGCAAATTCACAGACTTAGTAATAAAGCATGCAATGCCACAACTCGCGGAAGTGTTAGGTGGAGATTTTACATTAGAGAAATTTATTGCGGCCGGAAATAAAATGGAATATACGTTGCAACCCTTATCGGATATTCATTTAAAAAGTTCCCTG
>JAEUUB010000694.1 GCA_016787745.1 Cyclobacteriaceae bacterium | reverse complement strand
AACGGGACTCAAGCCTTCATGCTCTCCCGTGAGCGGGCCATTCTTGGCAGGGGTTGTTGAAGAAAGCCAGCGTTCGTCAATACCTCCGCGGTTTCCTCCCAGCACATAATAATCATCAGGATGTAATTTAATTCTACGCCCTGGTACACAAAACGACCGGGGTACCCAGGTGGGTGCCAGTCGTAAAATTCCATTTCCTTGTTCCAAAGCTTTTGTTGCAAGACCGGCCTTCTTGGTAATATTCATTTGTAAGCTATTTATGTTTTTAAAAGTTCAAGCTTTCCATCGTTGTCTTGAAAGATTACTTCCAACGTTACATCATACACCCGGCTTTCTCCCGGCTCAATAAAAATCAATTCATTTTGTTCCCGTGCTTTGGCCTGCCCAATCACCCGATGCGTTCCGGGTTCAAGACCCACAACATATTCGCCTTTCCCCCAATGTTGCCAGTTAGTAAGCCACGGCAATTGTCTTTTTGAAAAACGAATCGCAATGCCTAAATCAATTTCCTGATTATATACTCCGGCCACACACATCCCAGCCTCATCCGCCACCGCATCAATGAAGGCAACATCCTCACCACTTCCTCTATGCTGATCAAGGGGTGCCGGACATTTTTTGTAATCATACCCCGCTTTAAAAATCTTACTATCGCTTTTGCGAGGTTGTAATTCTCCTTGCCAAATCAAATTCGCTCCTTCATTAATCAAGGGCCATCCGAAATTGAAATGATACAACAGCATGTGCGGTGCCGGTGTATTGGCGCAGTTTACAATTTCATCATGTATATGAATGGAGGGTTTTCCAAGTGTTCCCGAGAGGGTGCGTTTCATTTCCAGACTCGGTCCAAAGATTTTTGTTTCCTTGATTATACCGGTGATACTAAAGTCTAACTTACCCTTGGCGGGATCGGGCTGAATGATGGATTCTATTTCAGCAGGCGAATTACTAATCAATCCATGAAGTCCACGTTCGCCCCAGGAATCTGCTTCAGGCCCACCGATATGACTAAGACCACACGTTACAAGCAACCCACCGCCAAATGTTCTCAGCCAGTCTATCCCTTGATGTGAAAAGGGTTGAGGCGGTGTAATTCCCAGATGACTTAGCCAGGCCAGGCTGTGCTGATTATAAAAAGCATCGGCAATATCCATGGCGCGATCCAATACAACTTTGTAGCGCAAGCCGGTACCTGTATTAATCCAGGCGATGCGGGTACCGCGTCCGGTACCATTATCAAGAACAGACGTTTCTATGCCGCCTATCTGGGCATGATTAGAAATTTTATCGATCCAGGGAAGTGGTGCCAATATTTCTATTTGTTAAAATTTTCGATTTATCGAGTGCCCGTCACTAGTCCATTTTTGTCCCTGGTCTGTGAGGACACAGACCAGGGAAGATTACTTTTTAATCATAATGTTCCGATATTCCACTTTCATAGGCGGCCCCACATGCACCTGCACACCAATCAGACCACTCATCTTTCGGTTAACCTTATCATTATCGGTAACATCACTCATTAAAATTCCATTCACGTAATGCTGAAGCCGGTTTCCTTTTATTATCAGATGAACTTCATTCCACGCATCATCTTTAATAAAGTTCTTTAAAGAATCCCTGTCCATCGATTTCACCACCTCCACGTTCGTCCACGCATTGTTCTTTACATTATCTTTTATGGCTGAGCCTTTGTCACCCGGGTGAATTTTCGTTGTTTGTCCGCGGTATGCCAAAGTTGTTCTTCCCCGCTCTTCATAATTCTGGCCTGTATAACGAATCATCCCATCAATATCTGTCTGGTATCCCTTTAAAGCAAAAGGTACTTCGGTGATCTGTTCACTTCGATAATTAATTCCGCTATTGCCCTCTTTCGTAATTTTAAATTCCAACTTCAATTCAAAATCTTTCGGTTCACCGCCCCGCCAGATGATAAAGGTGTTTGCTTTCAATAATTTATCTGCGGTGATCTCCCCTACAATACATCCATTTTCAACCCGCCAGTAGTTGGGATCGCCTTCCCAACCGTTTAAGGTTTTACCGTCAAAGATGGAGACAAAGTCTTTTCCTTTCTGAGCCGAAACAAGCAATGGGAAGATCAGCAGCCCGATTAGTCCTAAAGAAAATTTGAAATTCATTCTACGGTTCACGAATATTAAGATTAACAACGGCTTTATCAATTCCTTAATTTGCTTTATAAACTTCATTTTCCGGATTTCCTCCGGCTACCATATACGCAACAAGGTCTTTGATCTCTTCATCGTTCAATCTTCCCAGTAGCCCCGGAAGCATTAATGAAACTTTGGAAAGTTTGGTGGAAGCAACATCGGCCTTAGCTACCTCGCGCAGAGATTGAGGCATAAACGGATTCTGGGAGACAAAATATTTTCCACTCTCTTCGTTGATCAATCGACCTACAATGGAACTACCGTCCTTCATGGTAAATACCGTAGCCGCATATTGGTCCGACACTTCTTTATTAGGATCTAGCGTGTGCTCCAGAATATCTTTTGGTGAAAAACGAGAGCCCACCTGCGTAAGATCAGGGCCAATCGCTCCACCTTCTCCGCGCATACTGTGGCAGGTACTGCACAAAGTTGCATCAAACATATTTTTACCATTCTTAAAATCACGATTTGACAACGGACCCTCTACCAAGGCCAAGGCTTCGTCCAGGGTTCTTCTTCTGCCTGGTCCTTTTGGTTGCGGACGATCCGCCAGGTCATTACCCGATTCTGTCAAGAGGGCTGCACCGGATAATTTATTGTAGTACTCAAATTTATCTGTGGATACATGAGTCAATGCCTTTTTCCGGGCTTTGTCAATAAACCCAATATAACTCACTCCTCCTTTGTACGTAAAGGCGTTCGCAATCCACATAAAATATTTTTCATGTAGTTCCGGTGTCCAACCTTCACCGGCATCCGAAAGCACAACAGCCAAATAGGTTTGTTGTGCCGGTGGAACATTCGATAGCATTCTCGCAATGTCCAAACCATACTGTGGATTTCGCATGATCAAATCGGAAGAAGCGCTGACCGTTTTCACCATCGGGTCGTCTTTGGCGGTTTGCAGTAACGTGAGGGTTTTTTCTACCGAGCCAGGCGCGCCAATATAAACAAGAACCTTGCTAAGCACACGATCCAATTCATTAGAGGATGAAGGATAGATAGGATTAAGATAAGCCACCAATTGATCCTTTGTTGCCCCGGCTGGTTTGCCCATCCTGAAAATAATAACCTCAAAAGCCCTGACTAGATCAATCTTCTGCTCAGGTGTAAGTTTTGTAAAATCAACCTTACTAAGTGCCTTAATCATTTTGTCACGCAAAGCCGGTTTGCCGTGGCGCGCCAGAGCAATCATTGCCCGCGTAAGGATGAGTGGATCGGTTTCCTTTAAGGCCTTATCCTGCCATTCGCCTACGGGTTGTTGTTCCACGGCAATGCGCGCAGCATAACGAACAAATCTATCTTCATGTTTTAGGTTAGGCCATGCGATCTCCACAGCCCCTTTTTTTGGTTCGTGATATTGCTCTAAGGTTCTCCGCAACTGATTCACTTCATTAACTGACGTGGCAACACTTTGTGATGTTGAAATATTTTCTGTTGCCGTGATTCGATATAAATCCGATTCCAGTCTTCTTCCTCCGGTAAGAAAATACAGGGCACCATCCGGGCCAATGCCCCCATCGGTAAGCGGCAATGGTGAGCCCGATAAAAATTCTTCTGCATCTGCTGAATAAGAAGCGCCTTGCGGAGTAAGATGAATCGCATAGATTATTCCAAAGCTCCAGTCAAATGCAAACAACGCTTTACGATACTTATCAGGAAATTTTGCACTGGAACCATTCATAAAATTGGTGGGCGAACCTTGCCCGATATTTATTACCGGGGGAAGGTTATCCGGATATAACGGAGACCACTTTCCGTTACCGGTTCTCCAACCAAACTCGGCACCGCTGGTTACATGACAAATGCGTGTGGGCCGATACCAGGGCATTCCAAAATCCCACTCCATATCAGAATCATAGGTAAATAAATCTCCTGCTTCGCTGAAAGTAAGATCGAACTCATTTCTAAAACCAGCCGCTACCAACTCCCACTTTTCACCCAATGAATCCATGTGTGCAATCCACCCTCCGGGTGCCTGGCGACTGTTTGCATGACCTCTCGGATCTTTTATCTGTGGAAATAAATTATCCTCCTGCCAAACAGGAGGCAACCGATAGGTATCAAACCGGGGAACATCCACGTGATTACCCGCGGAAATGTAAATAGACTTTTTGTCGGGCGACAAGATAATGCTGTGAGGTCCGTGTTCGCCCGGTTCTCCGGCCAGTGATTTAATAAGTGTTACCTTATCAAACTGATCATCTCCATCCGTATCCTGTAGCCGATACAGGCCGGTATTTTTATCAAAGTTTTTATCGCTGTTGTGATTCACCATCACATACAAACTATTGAATGCATACAACAGCCCTTGCGCAAAACCCATCCCCA
>JAEUUB010000668.1 GCA_016787745.1 Cyclobacteriaceae bacterium | reverse complement strand
AACGATTTAAATGAATTAGAAGAAAAGGTGTTTAGCACCTTTGAGGTAAGCGAAGCTGAACTGGATATTTTATTCGAAGAGTTTGACGTAGAAAATTTTTAAAGAAATATGAAAAAGTTAATCATACTTGGATTTTACCTGCTTGGTGCGATCAGCGCAATAGCTCAGGAGCCGGCAGAGGCCGATCTGGTGGTACAGGATCCGAAAGCACAGGAAAAAATCAAGAACCTGCGCATCGCCTATATCTCTGATAAGCTAGGACTTACACCCGAGCAAGCAGAAAAATTCTGGCCAGTTTACCGCGAATTTTCTGATCAACGAAGAGAAATCAGACAGGAAATGATTGACGCGAGAAAACAAATGGCAACCGACAAGCCTGATCAGGCGCAGCAGGAACAATTGGTAAAACTTGGACTGGCACTGAGGCAGCGTGAACTAGATCTGGAAAAAACCTATTCTGAACGTCTGATGCGCGTGATCACCGCGCAACAAATTCTTAACTTAAGAAAAGCTGAAGGAGATTTTCAACGCCTTATCCTCGAACAAGTACAACAGCGAAGGATGATACAACAGCGAAACGAAACCTTGCGGGAAAGAAACCAGAGACTGAAACAACAGCGGAACTAACGCATACATGTGCCCATAAAGAAAATTCTGTACGGAATAGTATTCTGGTCAGTTTGCTTGACTTCTGCGCGAGGTCAGCAGACTGATTCTGCATTATTGTACTCTGACCCTTATATAGCCGAATTAGACTCTTTGATTGCCAACGATTCGCTGCAGTTTTTTTCGTTTATGGACAGCCTGATCAATACACCTGCTCCAACACTCGGGTCGCAATTAATTGTCCGATTGGGCTATAACAGCAACGTTGTGTCTGCGAGCCGAACACTGGGATTCAATCAATTCGGATTAGCTCCCGGGCTCTCCTACTATCATAAAACCGGACTATATGCGGATGCAACCGGCTATTGGAGCGATGAGTTTGACCCCTCCTTCTATCTTACTGTTGCAACCCTGGGTTATATGAATAGTCTTACCCGGTGGTGGTCTTTTATGTCAGAATACAATCGCTATATCTACACCAACACCTCCGAAGATCAGTATGTTGCCTATAATAACAGCGTAGGTATTTCCAATTTCTTTGACGTTAAGCTATTAACCTTTCGGTTGGATTATCAATTTTACTTTGGTGAAAAAGAAGCTCATAGAATAAGTCCATCGCTTATGCTCAACCTGGAAAAAACAAAATGGGGTAAAATTGACAGGATTTCATTCTACCCAACATTTTCTGTATTGTTTGGCAGCGAGCAGATTACTGAAACGGTGCCGTATGCCCAAACATACATTGGAATAATTTATCGGTTGCGAAGAGGTTTACCATTGTATTACGAACAGACCAACACCGAATTTGGCGTATTGAATTATTCGATGGTTGCTCCCATTGCAGTTAATATAAAAACCTGGACGTTTATTCTAAGCTACACATACAACATACCCAAAGCGCTTCCGGGTGAAACCCTTTCCCTTACCGACAGCGGTTACCTCTCCGCCAGTGTATCGCGAAGGATAAAATTTTAAATCTCCTGTAAAAA